>JAZNCY010000106.1:0-28100 GCA_045587825.1 Acutalibacteraceae bacterium | reverse complement strand
TACATTTTTTTGAAAAAAACAAGTGTATTTGACAATAAATATTATATTCTGTATAATATCTGTATATGTGATTATATATGTAATTTTTGGAAAGGCTGTTTGTTCGTGGTTAGTATTTTAGTTGTAGAAGATGATATAAAGCTTAATCAGATAGTTTGTGCTCATCTTGAAAAAAATGGTTACACCGTAAGCGGATGCACTACACCAGAAGAAGCTTATGATGTTATGTATAAAAGCTTTTATGATATGATTATTTCAGATATTATGTTACCTAAAACAGATGGATTTGAATTTTTAGAAAATGTCAGAAAAATAAATAAAAATATCCCTGTTATTTTTATGACTGCAAAAGACGATTATGCATCTAAAGAAAAAGGTTTTAGTTTAGGTGTCGATGACTATATGGTCAAACCTATTAACTTAGATGAATTAGTTTTAAGAGTCGGTGCAATTTTAAGAAGAGCAAATATTATTTCTGATAAAAAGATTACAGTAGGTAGTTTAACTCTTGATATGGACGAAATGTCTGCTACTGTAAATGGCGAAGATATACCTGTAACAGTAAGAGAATTCAATATTTTATATAAACTTCTTTCTTACCCTAAAAAGACTTTTTCACGTTCACAGCTTCTTGATGAATTCTGGGGCGTTGACGGAAGCACAAGTCTTCGTTCAGTTGACGTTTATATTACAAAATTAAGAGAGAAATTCTCAGCCTGTGAGGATTTTAAAATAGTTACAATTCACGGTCTTGGTTACAAGGCGGTGCTTAAATGAAAAAGCCTGAAAAAAGAAAACTAAAGCCTTTGACACCAAAAAGAGCGGTGCCAGAAGATATTTCGTTTTTTTCGCTCAAGGGTTATATAATTGCGGTTACTATAGCACTTATACTGGCGCTTATTCCACCACTTATGTTCGATTTTAACTATTCAACGCTTTTTACAAAATATGGTGTGTGGTATTTCGCTTATTATATTATAATGGCGGCTGTAGCTTACAGATGTATACTTCTTTTTGTTAAAATGAATTACAGTAAGCACTTGCAGAAAATAAGTGAAGCAACGAGAAAGGTTGCTAAAGGTGATTTTTCAGTTGAAATTGACCTTGATGAAAGTCTTAAGGATAATTCTTACATAAACATTATGTTCCGTGACTTTAACACAATGGTAGCAGAGGTTAAGAGCATTGAGTCTTTAAAAGATGATTTTATTTCAGACGTTTCTCACGAAATAAAAACAGCGCTTTGTGTTATAAATAATTATACAACTGCTTTAAGAGATAGAGATTTACCAGAAAAACTCAGAGAAGAATACGTAGAAACGATTATTGACAGTACAGACAAGCTTTCTGATTTAGTTACAAATATTTTAAGACTCAGTAAAATTGAAAACAGAAAGATTTTACCTGAAAAGAAAGAGTATGATTTATGTCGCCAGCTTTCCGATTGCCTTTTGTCATTTGAAAAGGTGTGGGAAGAAAAAGAAATAGAATTAGTTGTCGAAATGGAAGACAGAGTTATTGTAAATGAAACCTTTGCATTTTTAGATATTATATGGCACAATCTTCTTTCTAATGCTTTTAAATTTACCGAAAATGGTGGCAGGGTTTCATTGCTTCAGACTTCAACTGATGAATTTATTGAAGTGAGAATAAAAGATACTGGTTGCGGAATTGACGAAGAAACTAAGGCTCATATTTTTGATAAATTTTATCAGGGCGATACTTCTCATGCAGAAGAAGGTAATGGTTTAGGTCTTGCTCTTGTGCAGAAAATTGCCGAGAGGAATGGTTACGAAATAACCATAGAGAGCGAAGTAAATAAGGGTACTGAATTTATTGTAAAAATCAAAAAATAATAAAATTTTAATAAAAGGGGACTTTAAAATGTCTGAAAAAGTAATTTTAGTGTTAGTTGATGGTATGCGCCCTGATGGTATGATGCAGTGCGGTAATCCATTTGCAGAAAAGCTCATAAAAGAGAGCACATATTCTCTTACAGCACAGACTGTTATGCCATCTGTAACACTTCCTTGTCATTTAGCTTTGTTTCACAGTGTTGACCCAATGCGCCATGGTATTTTATCAAATACTTACGTTCCACAGGTAAGACCGATTGAAAGCCTTTTTGACAGACTTGATAATCACGATAAAAAATGTGCATTCTTTTATACATGGGAAGAACTCAGGGATTTATCAAGACCTGACCATCTTCACACAGCGCTTTGCTTAAATCAACACAAACAAAGTGATACAGATACCAAAATCACAGATGCAGCTATCAAATACATAAATGAAGAAAATCCTGACTTTTTATTCCTTTATTTAGGTGAAACTGATGAAGTTGGCGGTCACGATTGTGGCTGGATGAGTGAGCAATATATGAAGAGTGTAAGCAAGGCTCTCAGTTGCACAGAAAAGCTTAAAAACAGCATTTCTGATGATTACACAATAATTCTTCTTGCAGACCACGGTGGTCACGACAGATGCCACGGTGACGATATTCCTGAAGATATGACAATCCCGATTGTGTTCTGTGGTAATCGCTTCGAAAAAGGTAAAGAATTAGGTGCAATTTCAATTAAAGACGTTGCAGTAACTATTGCAAAACTTCTTGAAGTTTCCCCAGCTAAAGAGTGGGAAGGAACACCTGTTATCTGATTTTCTCACGAAAATCAGATAAATTAAGTTTGCTCTTTCGAGCAAGTGAAGTTGCTTTGCAGTGAAGTTTGTCCTTTGGACAAATGAAGTTATGCCTGACGGTATAAATAATGTTAAAGGTGCACTCCGATTGAAGAAAAATCAATCGGAGTGATTTTTTATTTCAACACCCTTATAATAATGCTTTAAAATTTCGTCATAAGTACTGCCCTGACGTGCCATATAATCTGCACCATACTGGCTCATTCCAACGCCGTGACCATAGCCACTTACGTTGAAGGTAACTTCATTTTCGCTTGCAGTAATTTTAAATGCAGGACTTCTTAAAGAAAATGCTTGACGCATATTGCTACCGGTTACTTCTTTTGAGTTGATTTTTATTGTTAAAACAGTACCGGCTTTTGTTGTTTTTGGTTTGCCGATTAGCTCAGTTAAATCTGACTTAGTGTCAATAGAAACACCCAAATCCTTCATTATGGAAATAAATTGTGATTTTGAAAAAGTGACAGTAGAAGAGTATGTTGGGGAGAGCTTGTCACCTTCACTTTTTACGCTTACAAGATAAGGTGTTTTGCTACCCCAGACATTTTCTGCTGTTTCAGTTGTACCAGTGCAGATTGCTGAAAAAGCTGCAACACATATTTTTTCGTCATAGGTTATATATTCACCAAGAACGTCAGTAACAATACTACGGAGTTTGGATTCATATTTATTGAAATCGTCGCCCCATTTTTCTTTTCGCTCGTCTTCTGTTATATAACCCTGATGCACGGTTATATCATTAGAAATATCAGCACCATTGCTTTCTTCTTTATTGTTGCTGTTTTTTAGTCTCAGGCAGTTTGTGTAACAGGCAACCGCTTGTGCTTTGAGAGCTTCTTCGTGATAAGCTAAAGGCATTTCTGCGGCAACACTACCACAAACGTATTCAAACTCGCTCATTGTAATATTTTTATTCTGGTTACTTAAGAATACGGTTATGCTATCATCATTCGTTGTGGTACCGGAACTCTTTGAAGTAGTTTCAATAGCAGTAGTTTGGTTTGTGTTATCAAAGGCATTTGAATCAGTTGTACTACCACGAATAATAAAAAGTGGTGTGATTATCAGCGAAATGAATATAAAAATGATTGAAACAACGTAATTTTTCATAATATTTTTACTTTTCTCCTTGTGTTTTTTTATTGACTTTTCTTTTAATATGTTATAAAATAATATGAATTATTTTTTCATTTAATAACTTTGTGACAAAAGATTGGAGTGAACATTTTGCCGACATACATTTCACCTATTCCGAATGATGCACTTTCTTCACTTTGCGAGGAAATTAAGAAAAGTAGTGCAATATCTTCTGAATACTTCGAAAGATTTGATGTTAAAAGAGGCCTTCGTAACCGTGATGGTAGCGGTGTTATGGCAGGCTTAAGTAAAATATGCTCGGTAGAAGGCTACTATATTAAAGACGGTGAAAGAACACCGATTGATGGTAAACTTATTTATCGTGGAATTGATTTAAAAGATATAGTTTCAGGTTGCAGAACTGAAAACCGTTTCGGTTACGAAGAGGTTTCTTATCTTCTCCTTTTTGGTAATTTGCCAACAAAAGAACAACTTGAAAACTTTAAAAATATTCTTGCTGCTGCAAGAGAGTTGCCTGAAGATTTCATTGAAGATATGATTATAAAGGCGCCTTCACCAAACATTATGAATAAATTAGCTCGTTCAGTGCTTGCATTATATTCTTATGATGACAATCCTGACGACTTGTCTATAGAGAACGTTCTTCGTCAGAGCTTGCAGATTTTAGCACAGCTTCCGACAATTATGACTTACGCTTATCAGGTTAAAAGAAGACACTACTATAAAAAGAGTATGTATATTCACCCTATCAAGCCTGAGCATTCAACAGCAGAGTCAATTCTTTACACAACACGTTCAAATCGTACATTTACAGATGAAGAAGCAAAGCTTTTAGACCTTTGCTTAATTCTTCACGCTGAGCACGGTGGTGGTAACAACTCTGCATTTGCAACAAGAGTGCTCTCTTCAAGTGGTACAGATACTTATGCTGCTCTTGCTGCTGGTATCGGTTCTCTTAAGGGTCCAAGACACGGTGGTGCGAATATTAAGGTTGTAGAAATGCTCAACTACTTAAAGCAAGATGTAAGTGATATTACTAACGAAGGTCAGGTTGCTGACTTCCTTAAAAATGTAATAAACAGAAAAGCAGGCGACGGCAGTGGTCTTGTTTATGGTATGGGCCACGCGGTTTATACACTTTCTGACCCGCGTGAAAAAATTCTTAAGGCTGAAGCAGAAAGCTTTGCAGAAAAAGCTGGCTTTGGTGATGATTTCAAAGCACTTTCACTTATTGAAGAGTTAACACCAGAAATTTTCGCAAAAGAAAAAGGTCAGAATAAAAAAATCTGTGCTAATATCGACCTTTATTCAGGTCTTATTTATCAGATGTTAAGAATTCCGGAGGACCTTTATACACCACTCTTTGCTATTGCACGTGTTGCAGGCTGGTCTGCTCACAGAATTGAAGAGCTTATTGCTGGTAACCGAGTAATAAGACCTGCTTATAAGAGTGTTACAGTTCCTACAGAATATATTCCACTTGAAAAGCGTGAAAATACTGTGGGCTCCAATTCAAAATATATTCCTTTAGACGAAAGATAATTATTACATACACATATATTAAGAAATTTAGGAAGGATTAGGTTATGAAGCGAATTAAGGGTGCTTATGAAGTAATTAAATTGCGCTACTTATTATTTGTTTTTGCGGCAGTTGCACTTATAGCTTTACCGCTCAGAGTGTATCAGCTTTTAGCGTTGGTTGACCCTGCAACAGGATTTTATACTGAAAGTAACGGAACTGTTTATTTGCTTTCAGCTTTACTTGTGTTGGCAGTTGGTGCATTTATCTCTTTATCGTTTATAAGTAAAGAGGTACCATCACCAGAATTACCAACGGGTAAAAATATTGTTTTGGGAATTACTTCTGCTGTGATGGCTTTGGCTTTTGGTGTGGATATTATTTCTATTGAAAAAGCTATTGTTCCGTCGTTACAAAACTCATCTCAGATATTTTTTACTGTTTTAAAATCAAATATTGCTGAAGCGGGTGGCGCATTTATAATATTGCAATTTGTGTTTGCAGTTTTATCACTTGTTTATTTCTTTATTTTTGCAGTCAGTCACCTTAACGGCAAATCATCATACAGAGAATATAAGATTTTAGCGTTAGCACCATTATGCTGGGCTATAACAAGGCTTGTTTCAAAGCTTATGAGCGCTATAAGCTTTTTAAGTGTTTCAGAGCTCCTCTTTGAAATATTTATGCTTGTATTTCTTATGTTATTCTTCTTAACATTTGCAAGAATTACCTCAGGTGTTTTCACAGAGGATAGTATGTGGGGAATTTACGGCTATGGTCTTTCTGCTGCAATATTTGCTTCCCTTGTAACAATTCCAAGACTTGTTATGTTAGCGGTAGGTGGCGAAACAGTAGAGGGTAATGGCTTTAATTTCTCAGACCTTGCTTGTCTTGTTTTTATCGTTTCATATATTTTTGCTTCCTTAGGTGTTGGCTTTAAGAGTATGTTCAATAGTGACGGTACTTTCACATACAATGAAGCATACGATGATGAAGACGATGAAGAAATTATTCCTACTAATGCAGGTATACCAAAACGTGAAGAAGCAGAAGAAGTTTATGCAGCTGAAGAGGATTATGATGAAGAAGATGATGATGCACCAATAATTCCATCAGCAACTTTAGCTTCTGTTAAAAAGGATGCTGTTATTGAAGATCAGAAAAAGGCTGAGGTTCAGGAATATGCAGAAGCAGAAAGCTTTGCTTTTGATGAGCCTGCAGAAGAAAGTAACGATATTTACAGTTACAGTAGCCCTGAAGAAAAAGAAGCTGATGCTATAAATGAGTTCTCAGAAAATATAGCAGAAGCTCCTGTGGAAAGCTATTATGAAGCAGCTTACACACAACCGGTTGCTGAACCTGTAAGTGCACCTGTTGTAACACCTCAGGAATTACCACAGGGCGAAGTAAAACGTGGTAGAGGCAGACCAAGAAAGAATCCTCTTCCTGAAGCAGAAACAGTAGTAAGTACACCTGCTGCAGCACCTCAGGAATTACCACAGGGTGAAGTTAAGCGTGGCAGAGGCAGACCAAGAAAAAATCCACTTCCTGAAGTAGCAGAAGCAGTTTCACAGGTTGCTACAACAGGCGTTATAGAAGCTACAGCTTCTGATGTAGAAGAACCAGTAAAACGTGGACGTGGCAGACCTAAAAAGGTTCTTACTCCAGAACAGATTGCTGAAATGGAAGCTCTCGAAGCAGCAAAACAGGCTGAAAAAGAAAGAAAGGCTGAAGAGAGAAGATTAGCTGAAGAAGCAAAGCAATTAGAAAGAGAACGAAAAGCCGAAGAAAGAAGATTGGCGCAAGAAGCAAAACAAGCTGAAGCAGCAAGAATTGCTGAAGAAAAGCGTCTTGCAAGAGAAGCGAAAATTGCTGAGCAACAGAGAATTGCCGAAGAAAAACGTTTAGAGAGAGAAGCAAAAATCGCTGAACAAAAAAGATTGGCAGAAGAAAAACGTTTAGCAGAAGAAAGACGTAAAGCCGAAGAAGCAAGAATAAAAGAAGAAGCTCGTAAATTAGAAGAGGCACGTAAGGCTGAGGAGGCAAGACGTTTAGAAGAAGCAAGACGTCAGGAAGAATTGCGCCGTGCTGAAGAAGAGAAAAAGAGATTAGAAGAAGAGCGTATAAGAGCAGAAGAAGCACGTAAGGCTGAGCTTATAAGAAAAGCGGAAGAGGCAAGACGTCTTGAAGAAGCACGTGTTGCAGAAGAAGCTCGTCGCCTTGAAGAAGCTCGTAAGGCTGAGGAAGCTCGTAAATTAGAAGAAGCAAGAATTGCCGAAGAAGCAAGACGACGTGAAGCGGCAAGATTAGCTGAAGAAGCACGTAAAGCAGAAGAGGCTCGAAAAGCTGAGGAAGCAAGAAGACAAGCCGAAGAAGCTCGTCGTCTTGAAGAAATCCGCCGTTTTGAAGAAGCACGTCGCTTAGAAGAAGAACGAAAAGCCGAAGAGGCTCGTCGTTTGGAGGAAGCACGTCGTTTGGAAGAGGCAAGAAAAGCTGAAGAAGCAAGACGACTTGAAGAAATGCGCAGAGCAGAAGAAGCAAGACGTCTTGAAGAAGCAAGAAAACGTGCAGAAGAAGAGGCTCGTAAATTAGAGGAAGCAAGAAGAATTGAAGCTGCTCGTAAAGCTGAGGAGGCTCGTTTAGCAGAAGAAGCAAGACGTAAGGTTGAAGAGGCAAGAAGACAGGCAGAAGCAGTTCGTTTAGCAGAGGAAGCAAGAAAAGCAGAATTAGAACGCAGAGCACAGGAAGCAAGAGCTGCTGCTAAATCAGAGCAAATAGCAGATTCTTCAGTAAGAAGACCTGCGCCTCCTCCAATGGTTTCTTCTAAAAAAGGTGTAAAACCATCTACAAATGAGGCTTTTGCTACTCAGTTTGAAACAAGAACTTCAGAGAAAGTAAGATATAAAGAAAAAGACGGAGAATACGAGGTTTATGAAGAATATATGCCTCTTAAAGGCAAGGAAGAGGTAGAGGTAGCACCGGCAGATTTCGGCAGACTTACCTATGCTGATTTCGATGAGGATACAGGCTTCGACGATAACTTTGTATTTAACGATTTTGAAGAAGAACAAGAGGATGACGGTGATTTCAACTACGGCGTTAAGGTTGTAAGAAAGAGAAAAATAGGTGAAGAACCAAATGATGAAGGTAAAGCACCTGTTCAGGCAATAGTTCTTACAGACGAAAATGAACCAGAGGTTCTTCCTGATATTGATGGTAAAAAAATGCTGTCTCTCGCAGATATGAGAAAACACCAGAATAGGAAAAGATTCTAAAATTCGACGAAAAGGAGTAAACTATGTTTTTCCAGAATATGTCGATGGCTGCACAGCAGGTTGCTATTCTTTACCTAATAGTTGCGGTCGGTTTTATAGCCGACCGCATTGGTATTTTTAAGCAAAGCACTGCTAAAATGTCAAACGATTTATTATTTTATGTAATAACACCCACAGTTATTGTTCAATCATTTTTAAATATGGAATTCAATAAGGAAACTATAAGCTCGTTTCTCATAGCATTCCTTTGTATGTTTACAACGTTAACAGTTGGTATTCTTATTGTAATTCCGTTTTTTAGAAAAGACGGAAGTAACGCTACTATTTACAAATATGCAGTGAGCTATGGTAATATGGGCTATATGGCGCTACCACTTTGTCAATCATTACTTGGTAGTGAGGGCGTATTTTATTGCTCAGCAGGTGTTGTTGCATTTAATATTCTCTCATTTGTTCATGGCATCTGGCTTATGAAAAAAGGTACAGATAGCGACGAAGGCTTTAAAATCAAGTCTATTATTTTAAACCCTGGTGTGTTATCTGTTGCTGTCGGACTTCCGTTATTTATTTTAGGTGTCGATTTGCCAGAAATTATTGGTGGTGCCGTAACTCATATAGCAAACTTAAATACACCACTTGCTATGATATTTTTAGGAACATATATAGCAAATGCGGACTTGAAGTCTATGTTTACACAAAAGCAGAATTATATGGTTTCTGTTTTAAAACTTCTTGTGTTACCAGGGGTTATGTTCTGCATATTTAAGTTGATTGGTATTACAGGAACACTTATTACTGCTTGTATGATTTCTGCGTCAGTTCCGAGTGCTACTAACACAGTTATGTTTTCTGCAAAATATGGAAAGGATACAGGCGTAGCATCAACAGTTGTTGCTTTTTGCTCACTGCTTTCAGTGCTTACAATTCCTGTGATGATAGCCTTAAGCCATGTTTGATATTAAAAAGATTCTTTATTCTGATATTTTGCCAATGGGTGTTTGTAGTTTCAGTAAACTACAAAATAATCTTATTCCTTGCAGAGCATTTGAAAGAATTCCCGAGAATGCAAAAAGTGTTATTGTAGTATTGTTTCCGTATTACCTTGGTGATAAATATTACGAGAAGCTTAATATCTCAAAATATGCAGTGCCAGAAGATTATCACGTGATTTGCGGTGAATATTTAAAAGAAATAACACTTTCACTTGAAGAAAGTTATCCTGATAATAATTTTCAGTGCTTTTGCGATAATTCGCCTGTGAATGAGGTTATGGCAGGGTGTCTTGCAGGACTCGGAGTCAGAGGTGAAAATTCACTTCTTATTAATGAAAAATACGGCAGCTTTTGTTTTGTTGGCGAAATTGTTACCGATTTAGAAATTCTTTGTGAGGATAGAGAAATTAAATCGTGTAAAAAGTGTGGTTTGTGCAAGAAGAAATGTATAAATCAAGCAATTACAACTGATGGTGTCAAAAAAGAAAAATGCCTTTCAGAGATAACCCAGAAAAAAGGTGCCCTTACTGAAAGTGAAGAAGAGCTTATAAAAAAGAGCGGTTGCATCTGGGGCTGTGATATTTGCCAGGATGCGTGTCCGATGAATAAAAATATTGAAGTTTCACCAATAAAAGAATTTTATGAAACAGCAAAATCTACCTATAATAGTGATGAGGATTACAACAAAAGCCGTGCATACTCGTGGCGTAAAAAAGATGTTATAAACAGAAATCTTAAAATTATGTTGTAAATTAAATAAAAATCCATTATAATTAAGGTGTACGGGATTCAATTTCCTTTCACCCTAAGTAAAAGATTTTTATGGAGGTGCTTTTATGAAGCTTTTAGTAGGTATAGTAAACAACGATGATGCAAACGAACTTCTTAACGAAATGAATAAAGCCTCTTTTCAGGCAACAAAGCTTTCAACCTCTGGTGGTTTTTTGAAAACAGGTAATATAACATTCCTTGTTGGTGTTGAGGAAGAAAGAGTAGAAGAGCTTATAGAAATATTCAGAAATTGTTGCTCACGTAGAACACAGATTGTTCCTACTGCACCACCATTTATTGGCGAAGGCTTTTTGAGTGCTGCTCCAGTTGAAGTAACAATTGGTGGAGCGACTATATTTATTTTAGATATTGATAAATTCCTTAAAATATGATGATTGATTTAGAAAACTATAACGAACAGATAAAGAATGAATTTTTGAAAACTGTATCAGGTGGAAGAAGACCACACGCTGTGCTCATTGATGGTGGTACTGAAAAAGAACGTGAGGATATAGCCTACCTTCTTGCAAAGGTTTACGTTTGCGGTAATGCAGGTGATAGTGAAGCGTGTAACAATTGTTCTTCCTGCAGAAAAGCAGACGAGAGAATTCACCCTGATATTGTAAAAATAAAAAAGCCTGATGACAAAAAGTATTACAGCAAAAAAGATGATGTAAAGCCTATTGTTGAAGATGCTTTTATGACACCTAATGAGTCCAAGGTAAGAGTTTTACTTATTACTGAAATGCAGCTTATGAAGGTGGATAGTCAGAATGTTCTTCTTAAAATATTAGAGGAGCCACCGAGCTATACTGTATTTATAATTACAGCAGAGAGTGCTAACAGTATTATTGGTACGGTTCTTTCGAGAGTGTCACGCTTCAGAATTGGCGAAAGTAATGATGACGTAGAGTTCAGTGAAAAGGTTCTGAATATTGTAAGAGAAGTGTCATCAGCCTTAACGTCGAGCTATGAGTATGATATAATAAAGGCATTGGCACCTCTTGACAGTAATAAACAATTGACTGTTGATGTGTTGAAGGCACTTTCGTTGTTTATACGTGATGCGCTGACACTTAAATATAATGGAAAAGTGTTAATTAAAGAATTAGAAAATGAAGCGAAAAGCATTTCTTTTGCTTTTTCTACTGAAGCGTTGTTAGAGCGCTTTGAGAGCATAAATGAGTTTTTAAAGTTAACTGCGGGTAATCCTAATTACGCGTTGCTTGTAGCTCATCTTTGTGCAAAATTAAAGCATTAAAAAATAAATTTTTGGAGATATAATATGGCAGAAGTTGTAGGCGTTAAATTTAAAGAAGTGGGAAAGGTTTATTATTTTTCTCCCGATTCCAGACAATTTAACAAAGGCGATATGGTAATAGTTGAAACTGCACGTGGTGTAGAATGCGGAGAAATCGCAATGGAAAACAAAGAAGTTCCAGAAAGCGAAATTATGCGCCCTTTAAAATCTATTATCCGTTTAGCTGGTGAAGAAGATATAAAAATAACAAAAGCTAACAGAAAAAAAGAAAAGGATGCATTTAGCTTCTGTGAGAAAAAGTCACTCGAATTAGGTCTTGATATGAAGCTTGTTGATGTTGAGTGTACTTTTGATGGTAGCAAAATTCTTTTCTATTTCACCTCTGATGGCAGAGTTGATTTCAGAGAACTTGTTAAAATACTTGCTTCTAATTTTAAAACAAGAATTGAAATGCGCCAGATTGGTGTTCGAGATGAAGCAAAAATGCTTGGTGGTCTTGGTATTTGTGGCAGACCATTCTGTTGTGGTCAATATATGTCAGATTTCCACCCAGTATCAATCAAAATGGCTAAAGAACAAGGTCTTTCACTTAACCCTACAAAAATAAGTGGTACTTGTGGCAGACTTATGTGTTGCCTTAAATATGAGCAGGATACTTATGAGTACCTTTATAAAACAACACCAAAGGTTGGTGCTATTGTTGAAACAAGAGAGGGTAAGGGTACTGTAGTTGAAACAAATATATTAGCGGGCACAATAAAGGTTCAGCTTGAACGCCGTCCTGAAGCAGCACCATCTGTTTATTCTAAGAAGGATGTAAAAATTATAAAAGATGGTAAAATTCAGGTAGATAAGAGTGAATTGGATGCTCTTAAAGGAATTGAATAATTTTTTATAAAAAATAAAATTTCCTATTGAAATTTTTAAAAGATATGTTACAATGAGTACAAACAAACTCGAAAGAGTTTTAATAGAAGAAGGAGGAGAGTAACTATGGCATACAAAATTACTGACGCTTGCATTTCATGTGGCGCTTGTGCTTCAGATTGCCCAGTAGAAGCAATTTCTGAAGGCGATGGCATCTATGTAATTGACGCTGATGCTTGCATCGATTGTGGTGCATGTGCAGGTTCTTGCCCTGTAGAAGCTCCTGTTGAAGCATAATTTTAGCATACAACAAAAACAGAATTTAACAGACATCTTACTTTTGTAAGATGTCTGTTTTTCTGTTTTTAGAAAATTAATGATTATTCACAAAATTAAGTGTAAAAAAATTATTAAAACACTTTGATTTTGCTGTAATTTGTGATATAATTCTATGGATAATGGTGTTTTATCGCATTTTGTAGTGGATGGAGGCTTTTTTCGATGAAAAGGTTTATAGATATCACTGATTTTACACGTGAGGAATTACGTGAAGCAATTAACCTTGTTACCTTTGTAAACGGTAATCAGCACGTTTATGGTAAAGAGATGGAAGGCAGAATTCTTATAAACGCTTTTTATAATGAAGACCGCAATGCGAAAATGGCTTTTACTACTGCCGCTACAAGAATGGGTGGAACTCATTTTGACTTTACCTGTAACGAAAATGAATCGTTAAAAGACGCTGTTATGACAATGTCTGCTTGTGGTGACGTTATTGTTTTAAATCATCCTAAAAAGGGTGCAGCAAGAGCGGCTTCTTTATATGCGACTATTCCTGTTATAAATGCAGGTGATGGTGGCAGAGCATACCCTGTAAAAACACTTGCAGATATTTCAACTGTGTGGATGGAGAAAAATCATATTTCAAATATGAAAATCGGCTTTGTTGGTGATTTCGCAAACAATACACTCGTCCGTGGACTTTTACAATGCCTTAATATTTATAAGGGTAACGAATTCTACTTTATATCAGTAAACGGCAAACCTATTACCGATGATTTTATAAATATTATGGACAGGCGTGAAAAACCATTTGTTGTTTTTGATAATCTTATGGAGCCATTGCCAGAGCTTGATGTTCTTTATATGACAAAGGTAGATAAAAGTTCGTTTACCTCAGCAATTCAGTATGGCTCAAGAAAACACAAGTTTATTCTTGATGAAAGAATGCTTCTTACAGCAAAAAAAGATTTAAAAATAATGCATCAGTTTCCTCGTGGTGAAGAGTTGGATATGAGCGTTGACAGTGACCCGAGAGCAGTTTATAACAAAATGCTTAATTACGATGTTGATGCTGCTATGGCTATAATTCTCAAGCTTATTACAAAAAGAACAGGCAGACTTATAAAACCAGTTGAAGAAACAGCAACACACGATTTTAAATGTTTAAAAAGTGATTGTATAACCTCAACAGAGGATTATTTACCACCACTTTTCTACGAAACAGAAAATGGTGAATACATTTGCAAATATTGTGGACAAAAATACGAAGCAAAGTGATTATATGAAAATTAACAACGTTTTAATTATAGATGGCTCCAATAGACAAAACGGCTACACGAAAAAACAGATTGAATATTTTAAAAGTATCTGTGAAAGTGAAAATATAATTACATCTGAGCTTTATAAAGAAAAATTTGAGTTTTGTGACGGATGTAATTACTGTGAAGAAAATGAAAAATGTAAGTATAGAGATTTGGATTTGTTTTTCGAGAAATTTGAAAATGCCGACATTATAGTTTTTGCTTCGCCTTTATATAACGGAACTTTTTCTACCCCGTTAAAAGCATTGATAGACAGATTTCAGGTTTATTACACTTATTTTTATAAATATAACAAAACTCAGAAAATTGCGAAAAAAAGAAAAGCAATTTTACTTCTTTCTTCGGGCAGAGATGGCACAAAATGGCTTTCTGTTATGGAAGAACAATTAAAATTTGCTTGTTCAATTTTAAATATAGAATTTGTAGGTTCTGCTCTTTGTAATTTTACAGATACAAAGCCACAAATAGAAAAAGCAGAAGAAGAGATAAAAAATATAGTTGAAAGGATTGGTAGTTTATGAAAAGGTCATTGAAAAAACGCACCTTGATAATAATTGTAACAGTAGCTGTGCTTATATCACTTATAGCAACAGTCTGTGCAATAGAAGTAAAAGACAGTCTTTTCTATATGAATACACCGACATTTATTAATACAAAAACCAGCGAAAATACAAGTGGCTTTAATATAGCAGTTAAAGGTGAGCTTAAGACTAAGGAGGACTATGAAGCATACATTTTCACTTTAGAAGAAAATGGTGCATTGAGCCTTAGCTTTAATCACCAGAGTGTTCAGGAGTCAATGCTCGATGGCTGGCGTGTAACACTTTATTATATAGAAAATCCAGATGATGACTGGTACGAATATAATGAGCTTACCTATTTCGATGCTTTCTGGGCAGATGTTACTTCAACCTGGGGTGAAACAGGTGTAGAAGCTGGTACTTATTGTGTTGTTGTTGAACCTGGTCAACTCTTTTTAGAGGGTGACTTCGATTTAACTGTAAGCTTTACACCAACAGAAAGCTTTGAGAAAGAGTTTAACGATACAAAAGAAACCGCAACTGATTTAAGACTTAACAGAGTTATTTATGGCTCATCAAGTCAGAGACAGGCTGATGCAGATTTAGATTATTATAAATTTGAAATTACAAATGATGGCTATATTGATATGGTTTTCTCACACGATAACAGTCAGCTACCACAGGTTGGTTGGGTTGTGAAGCTCTTTACTGAGAATGATTATGAAATTGCTTCGTTTGCTTCAAAGTATCAGGACCCAGAGTTAAGAACTGGTAAAATCAATTTACATCCTGGTGTTTATTATATATTAGTAGAAACTCAGGTTCAGGATGGTATGACTTATAGATTAAAGGTTGAAACAGGTCTTTCTGAAACAACTGAATTTGAAATAAACGATACACCTGAACAGGCAGAAATATTTAAAGAAAACAGCGTTGTGAGTGGTATGCTTGCACCAAAAGTAATGGGTCTTGACAAAGACTATTTCAAGATTACATTAACAGAAAAGAGCTACCTCACAGTAAACTTTGTTCACGAATTTGACGAAAAAGAATTCGATGAAGATTACAACGGCTGGAACGTAAGACTCTTAAGACCTGAAAAGGATGGAACATATACAGAAATTGTTAAGCGTGTTTCAAAATGGAATGACGAAGGCGTTAACATTACAGGTATGGGTCTCCCTGCTGGTGACTACTACATCTTAATTGATGCCGATTCAATGAGATATACGTCTGTTCCTTACAGCCTTACTTACACTTGTCAGACAGACTTGTTGTTTGAAAGTGAATCAAATAACACAAAAGAAACTGCAAATGAGGTTGGTACGCTTAAGGATTACTATGGTACACTTATTTCTACCGATATGAACTTCGACAGAGACTACTATAAATTCGAGGTTGACAAAGACAGAAATATTGCATTCCACTTCTATCACGACTATACAAACGAAAATGATTTGGCGTGGGTTGCAACAATTATGGATGAAAACGGCAACGAAATAAGTAAATTAGAATCTGCAAAGAATGAGTATCAGGTAACAACTGGTGTTATTGAACTTAAGAAGGGTACTTACTATATCCTTATTGAAAATGACCTTTATTCATCTGAAGATACTTATTGGTTCAGAATTGTAGAATAATTAGAGAAGGGGTGAAATAACGTGAAGAAAGTCTTGTCATTAATTCTTGTTTTAATGTTAACGTTAAGTATGTTTTCTTCGTGTGCTTCACCCCAGCTACAAAGTGATAATATTCTTCTTGTCACATCTTTTTACCCGATTTATATATTCACTTTAAATATTGTTGATGGCATTGATGAAATAAACGTCAGTTGTATGGCTGAGCAGAATACAGGTTGTCTTCACGATTACCAGATTTTAAGTCAGGATGCAAAGCTGATTGCGGATGCCGATGTGTTTATTATTAATGGTGCGGGAATGGAAGCATTCTTAGAAGATATTTATATGAGTAACGAAAATCTCAAAGTAATTGATTCTTCAGAAGGTGTTACTTTGATTGAAAATTGTGATGAACACCACGAAAATCATAATGAAGAAACTCATCACGACCATAATCACAGTGTTAATTCTCATATATGGATGTCACCTGAAAATGCAAAGCTTCAGGTTGAAAATATTGCAGAGAGTCTTGAGTCTTTCTATCCACAATATAAAAGTGTAATAGAAGAAAATAAGAATGATTATATAAATCGTTTGACTGAGTTAAGTGAAGAGTTAAGTGAAAAAGCGAAAGCTCTTAAAAATGAAAATATAATTACATTTCACGAAGCTTATGATTATTTAGCAGGTGAATATGGCTTTAACGTTGTAGCAACAGTTGAAAGTCACGATGGCGCTCAAGCATCTGCAAAAGGTCTTGCTGAATTGGTAGAAATAATTGAAGAGCATAATGTAAACGTGCTTTTTACTGAACCAGATTATAAAGGTTCCTCTGCTACAATTTTAAGTAACGAAACAGGTGCTCGTATCTTAACGCTTAACCCTGTTATAAGGGGCGAGGTTTCTCTTACAGCGTATGAAGATATAATGAGAGCGAATTTAGAAACTATTTTAAAGGCGGTGAAATAATGTCATCACAGAACGGTTGCGGACTTTGCAAAATCTCCGTAAAGGATGTAGGTGTAAAAAAAGGTAAAGACGTTTTACTTTCAAGTGTTTCGTTTGACCTTTTCTGTGGACAGTTAACCGCTTTAATTGGCGTGAATGGTGCAGGTAAAACAACACTTTTAAAATCTATTCTTAACGAAATAAAGCACGATGGTACAGTGACCTTTGAATCACATCACGGCGAAAAAATCGAAAACATAACAATCGGTTATGTTCCGCAACACCTTGATTTTGACCGTTCTGCGCCAGTCAGTGTTGAAGATTTTATGCTTATAGGCAGAACCAATTCGCCTGTTTGCTTTAAAAAAGACAAAAAACAGTTGAAATCAATAGATGAAGCACTCGATATGGTAGGGTGTCTCCATTTGAAAAATAAAACACTCGGAGTTTTATCTGGTGGCGAAATTCAGCGAGTGATGCTTGCAAGTGCTCTTTATCCACTTCCTGAATTGCTTATTCTTGATGAGCCAGTTTCGGGTGTCGATTTAAAGGGTAGCGAAAAGTTTTATGAGGTTATTGCAAATCTCAAAAAGAATTATCACATAGCAATAGCAATGGTTTCGCACGACCTTGGAATAGTAAAGGAATATGCAGACAACGTTATTCTTATAAATAAATCTGTTCTCAGAAGTGGTAATGCCGAAGAAGTTTTTTCTTCTCCTGAATTTAAAGAAAGTTTCTTTCACGGATTGGATTGATTAAATGACTTGTATATATAACTTTTTAGATTTGCTTCTGCCGTTTTCGTGGGCGGATTACAAATTTATGAAAAATGCACTTCTTGCAATGCTGATTATAGCACCACTTATGGGTATTTTAGGCACAATGGCAGTAAATAACAAAATGGCGTTTTTCTCAGATGCTTTAGGTCATAGTGCATTAACTGGTGTGGCACTTGGTGTGCTTTTAGGAATTAAAAATGAAATTATTTCTCTTGTGGCTTTTGGTGTGTTGCTTGCACTGATTATTACGAGAGTTAAAAATAAAGGTAGCGCTTCGAGTGATACTGTAATAAGTGTTTTCTCATCAACTGCTGTCGCATTAGGTCTTTTAGTGCTTTCTTATGGCGGTGGTTTCTCAAAATATTCAGCCTATCTTGTTGGTGATATTTTAAGCGTTACTCAGGGCGAGATATTATGTTTAAGCTTAACTTTGGTAGCAGTTTTAATTATCTGGTCCTTGATTTACAATAAATTACTTCTGATTTCAATAAATCGTGAGCTTGCGGCAAGTCGTGGCATAAAAACTGTTCTTTACGAAAACATTTTTGTAATAGTAGTTGCAGTAGTTGTTATGCTTTCAATTAAATCGGTGGGTATTCTTCTTATAAACTCACTTCTTATTTTACCTGCAGCAACAGCGAGAAATATAAGTAAGAATTCAAGAAGTTATTTAGGCTTTTCTGTTCTCGCATCACTCATTTGTGGTGTTGGCGGACTTATTACATCGTTTTATACTGATACTTCAGCGGGTGCTACAATAGTTATGGCTCTTGCAGTAGTATTTTTCGTAACATATTTATTCAGAAAGAAATAAGGGAGGAAAAAAGAAAATGTTATTTTCACAAGATATAGGTATCGACCTCGGTACTGCCAATACATTAGTTTTCGTTAAGGGTAAGGGTATTGTTATCCGTGAACCATCTGTTGTTGCAGTTGATGAAAGAACAAACCCAAAAACAGTTGTTGCTGTTGGTGCTGATGCTAAAAGAATGATTGGTAGAACACCAGGCTCTATTACTGCGGTAAGACCTCTTAAGGATGGTGTTATTGCAGACTTCGATATGACTTCTGATATGCTTAAGGAGTTTATTCGTAGAGCAATAAGTGGTTCACCATTTAACAGAGCAAGAGTTATGATTTGCATTCCATCTGGCGTTACAGAGGTTGAACGCCGTGCTGTGCACGATGCTGCAAAAAGTGCAGGCGCAAGATACGTAAGCCTTATTGAAGAGCCAATGGCGGCTGCTATTGGTGCAGGGCTTCCAGTTCTTGAAGCAACTGGTAGTATGATTGTTGATATCGGGGGTGGTACAAGTGAGGTTGCAGTTATTTCTTTGGGTGATATTGTTACTTCAAAGTCAGTAAAAATGGCTGGTGACAATTTTGATGAAGCAATTATTTCTTATGTAAAAAGTAACTTCAATCTTTTAATTGGTGAAAGAACTGCAGAGGATATAAAAGTTAAATTAGGCTCTGCTTATCCTTATGAAGGTGAAGCAGCTATGGAAATCAAAGGCAGAAATCTTATGGATGGTCTTCCTAAATCTGTTGAAATTACAAGTGAACAGGTTCGTGATGCTTTAGCACCATCTGTTGACCAGATTCTTGACTCTATAAGATACACTTTAGACAGAACTCCACCAGAGCTTGCAGCGGATATCTGTGAGCGTGGTATTATGCTTACTGGTGGTGGTGCTCTTTTAAGAGGCTTTGACAGATATATTTCTGAAGAAACAAATATGCCTGTTCACGTGGCTAAAAATCCACTCGATTGTGTTGTTAATGGTACAGGTATCTGCCTTGAAAAAGATTTTCTTGGCTTCAATAAGAAGGGTTAATTAAAATATGAAAAGATTTTTGCAAAGCGACAGTTTTAAACGTCTTGTAGCAATAGTTGCAGTAATTCTTTTAGGTATAATCTGTGCGGCGTTTTCTCATAATGCGTCGTCACCCTTTACCACAGCTATGAGCTTTGTATTTTCTCCTGTGCAAAGGTTAGCCTCGAGCTTCTCAAATGAAATGACAGGACTTTCTGCTTCTTTTACATCTTCCTCGGTTTATATCGAACAGATAGAGGATTTAGAAAATCAGATTTCAGAATACAGAAAACAGCTTGCTGATTACGAAGAATTAAAGCAAAAGGTTACTGCTTACGAGGAATTTTACGATATAAAGGTTCAGAATCCAGACTATCAGTTCGCTTATGGAACTGTGGTTTCAAGGGATGTGGCAGACCCTTATGGTTCTTTTGTTATAAATGCAGGTTCAACTTCGGGCATTGAAGTGAATGACCCTGTAATTTATGGTGATTACGTTGTAGGCGTTGTAAAAAAGGTTAATTTATCTACTTGTGTAGTTTACACAGTTTTAGACCCAAGAGTAAACATAGGTGCTTATGAATCTGCAACAAGAGAATACGGCTATGTTTCAGGTGACAGCAAGCTTCTTAAAAAAGGTCTTTGTAAATTACAGGGGCTTGACCGCTCAAGCTCAATAGTAAGTGGTGGTGTTGTCTGTACCTCTGGTTCTGGTGGTGTGTTTCCACACGGACTTATAATAGGTGAGGTCGATTCAGTTACAAGTGACAAGATAACAACCTCTACTTATGCAACAATAAAGCCTTATACTAACCTTAATGACCTGACAGATGTTTTTGTTATTACTTCATTTATAGGTCAGGGCGAAAGTGATATTTCAGAATAAAATATAGAAATCAGAATGAAAAGGTGGTGAAAGTATGAATTATGATAATAACAAGCCTAAAATAAAGCGCAGAATTATTTTTGTGGCACTCATAATAATTACTGCAATAATTCAGAATACAGGGGCTCGTTTTAATGGTGTTATTTCTTTTTCTGCTTTCTTGCTTATACCTTTAGCGGTTTCGATTTCTATGTTTGAGCGTGAAATAACAGCGTCACTTTTAGGTGCATTTGCTGGTCTTTTGTGGGACCTTTCAGCTGGTATTGATGGCTACAATATGCTTGTGATAATGATTATTTCTGCGGTGTGCAGTATTCTTATAAGCCGTGTTATGCGTAACAATATAGTAACGGCTCTCGTGCTTGGTTTATCAGCACTTTCAGTTTTTATTTTTCTTTATATAATGATTTATATAGTTCTTGATGGTGGCGGTAGTCCTATAAGTCAGATTTTCAGGTTTTATATACCATCATTCGTATTTACTTCTGTTTTTATACCGCTTTATTACTATTTAATTAAAACTATTTTTAATTCAAACAGAACAGTAGAAGAAATGTAACGGATTATAAAAATTTAAAAGGTGAAATAGATGACCAGAGAACAAAGAAAAAGAAGGACCCAGATAGGCATAGGTATAATAGTTGCAGTTTTTGTATGCCTTGTGCTCTATCTTGTAAAGGTTCAGATAATAGACGGTGATGAATATAAAGCGGCAAGTGCTTCGTTGGCAGTTTCTAAAACTACTGTGAAGGCTTCCCGTGGTGAGGTTTATGATACAAGTGGTAATCCGCTTGTTACTAACAGACAAGGTTATGACCTTGTTTTCAAATATGCAGAATTCCCATCATATAAGGACCAGTCAAAAAGAAATGTACTTATAGCTAAGCTTGTTCAGCTTTTTGAAGAAAATGATGCAGTCTGGCTTGACAGATTACCTATTATTTATAACGAAAAAGGTAAATTGGTTGTTGATAAAGAAAAACAGACTGAGTTTGAGTATATGGTTTCAGAAAATATGCTTGAACTCGAAAAAGGTGTGAACTCAACACCAGATGAGTGTCTTGATGCCCTTATTGAAAGATATGGATTAGAGGGTTATGGCAGACAAGAAGCAAGAAAAATAGCTTCTGTTTGTTTTGGTATGAAATACAATGGCTTTTCAGTTCCTATACCTTATACATTTGCAGAGGATGTGCCTGCAAATCTTGTTGCGGTTGTTCTTGAAAACAGTAATGTTTTTATGGGAGTTGAAGAGGAAAACTCGACTTACAGGGAATATGCAAATACCACCGCATTTTCTCACATTTTAGGTGTTGTGGGTTCAATCAGTGCAGAAGAATATGAATATGAAAAATTAAAGCTTCAACAAGCGCTCAATAATGACGAAATTACAAAAGAAGAAAAAAGTTCTTTGCAGAATAATGCTTACTCTATAAACGACAAATACGGCAAAAGTGGTATTGAAAGTGTTATGGAGGAATATTTAAGAGGTAAAAATGGCATAAAAACAACAACTGAAGCATCAGATGGTAGTGTCACTGAAGGTTATTTAATAGACCCGGAACAAGGTGCAACAGTTATTACTACAATAGATGCAGGGCTTCAGGAGGTAGCACTTGAGGCGTTGGGGGATGCTTTAAGAGAAAATAAAAACTTGCCATATTTCGGTGAAGCAGGTGCGGTTGTAGTTCAGAATGTAAGAACTGGCGAAATATTGGCGTGTGTGTCATATCCGACTTATGATATTACTAAATATTTTTCAGATTATGGTAAGCTTTCTACTGATGATGACAGTCCGCTCTGGAACAGAGCGCTGCTCAGTGCTTATGCACCAGGTTCAACAATGAAGCCAGCAATAGCTATGGCTGGTCTTGTTGAAAATAAAATAGATATGAAAAAAACTTACGATTGCACTAATTTTTACACCTGTGAAGACCAGACCTTCCAATGTCTTAGTCGTCACGGATACTTGAATGTTACTTCAGCTCTTGAAAAGTCCTGTAATATTTATTTCTTTGAATTAGGTAGAGAATTAGGTATCGATAAAATGAATAAATATGCTGCTTTACTTGGTTTAGGGCAGAAAACAGGCGTTGAGCTTCCAGAGGTAGCAGGTGTACTCGCAAGTGTTGCAAATAAAGAAGCAAATGGTGAAACGTGGAATGCTGGTGATACCGTTCAGGCGGCTATCGGTCAGTCAGATAATCTCTTTACACCAATTCAGCTTGTGAATTATTGCTCTACTATTGCAAATGGTGGAACAAGATATAAACCATATATGATTAAATCTGTGCTTTCTGCAGACTTAACAGAAGTGATTTATGAAACAACACCAGAAGTGCTTAATACACTTCCTATAAACCAAAGTGAACTTGCTATTGTGAAACAGGGTATGCGACAGGTGTTGACAAGTGAAGAAAACAGTGCTCACTACAAATTCGAGGAATGTATTGTTGAAGCAGCTGGTAAAACTGGTACCTCACAGCTTAAAAGGACTACGGATGACGGCACTGTGGTTGACTGTAACAACGGCTTCTTTATTTCTTATGCTCCTTATGATGACCCTGAAATTGCAGTCGCAGTTATAGGTGAGAATGTTAAATCTGGTGGTGGTATTTCAACAGTTGCAGTTGAAGTGTATAACTACTATTTCGGACAAAAGAGCAAATATGAAGCGATGAATAAAAATAATGTTTTAATTCCGTAAAATATGATATGTATCAGTTTTTTGAAAGGTAGGAGTAAAAATGCCAGTTATAATGGTAGCATCTGCTAAGGGTGGTGTAGGTAAATCTACTCTTTGTGTAGGTTTAGGCAATATTCTTTCAGAATGTGGTAAAAAGACACTTCTTGTAGATATGGATATCGGTGTAAGAAGCCTTGATTTGTTACTTAACGTAGCAGAAAAAACAGTTTATAACTGGGGCGATGTGTTGCTTAATAATTGCGAACCATCTAAAGCACTTATCGGTATTTCTAAAAATTTAACACTTCTTCCGGCTCCTGTTTCTTTGAATGAAAATTTTGAGAAGGAAGAAATGAAAAAGTTAATAGAACTTTATAAAGGTAGTTTTGATTATATTCTTCTTGATGCACCAGCTGGAATTGAAACAGGCTTTATGCTTTCATTAAAATGTGCCGAAGAGTGTATTATAGTGTCAACACCAGACCCTGTAAGCATAAGAGCAGCAAGTAGTGCGGCAAATCTTATAAGAAAAAATGGCGTGAAAGAGTTAAGACTCGTTTTAAACAGATTCAATAAAAAACAACACAGATTTATTTGTGTTGACGATATTATAGATTCTGTTGGTGCAAGATTTTTAGGAATAGTGCCTGAGTCAAAGGATATTGCTCTTACAGCAATAGGTGAAGAATTATCCTATGACTCAAAAGGTAATATGGCATATTTAAGAATTGCAAAACGTCTTATGGGCGAAAATATACCTTTTAAAATAAAAAATATATAGTTGACTTTTGAAAAATTAGTAGTATAATGTCGTTGTACCAAAAATATGTGCACAATTTTTGATACCAATTAAAACAGGGGAGCTGACGGACGTCGGCTGAGATAGAAAACAACCCTTTTCTGACCCTTTAAACCTGATGCGGATAATGCCGCCGTAGGAAAAATATGAAGTTTGTCATTTCTCTCTACGGTGGTAATGTCGCCGTAGGGAGATTTTTATTGGAGGTCTTTAATATGACAAACTTAACAAAAAAACAAAAAAACAGACGTCTTGCAGAAAGTGCTCTGATGTTAGCACTTTCAACAATATTAGCAGAACTTGCAGTGTTTTCTTTGCCGTTCGGTGGTAGCGTAACACTTTTTAGTCAGGTTCCGGTTATACTTGTTTCTTACCGCTATGGTGTGAAATGGGGCCTCACAACAGGACTTGCTATGAGTATAATTCAACTTATCTTTGGAATTCAAAATTTCTCTTATGTAAGCGGTATGACAGCGTTTTTAATTCTTGCTCTATGTGATTACTTAATAGCTTTTTCAGCTCTTGGCTTAGGTGGTATGTTTAAAGGTAAATTTAAAAATGATGTTTTAGCTATTTCTTTAGGTGGCGTGGTAGTAACAGTTATAAGATTTATCTGTCACTTTATAAGTGGTGCTACAATCTGGAAAGAATACGCTGAAGGGGCACCCGTTTTAGAGTATTCATTTACTTATAATGCAAGTTATATGTTACCCGAGCTTATTATTACAGTTGTGGGCTTGGTGATTTTAGCAGGTATTTTTGACCTTGATTCTATTGAATTAAAGACAAAGATAAAGAAAAAACAGAAGTAAAAGTAAATAATTTGTAAATCTCCTTTGATTTTTTAGAAAATGTTTGAATTTTATTGCTATTAGTGGTAAAATGGGAATGTTATTGAAAACTCAAGGGAGGTTTTTTCTTGAAAGACGAAAAAGAAATGAATGCTTCTGCAGAAAAGTCAAACGAAGAATTAGAAGCAACTCTTGACAAAACAGAAGAATATGCAGAAGAAGAGCTTCACGATGAATTAGAAAAATTAGCTGAAACCTTCAGAAATGAGCTTAATAAAGCAAAGGAGCAAGGTGCAGTAAAAATAGGTGAAGTAGCAGTTGTTGATGAAAATAACAATGTTATTCCTGAAGAAGAGCTTTGTGAATGCTGTGGTGAACGCCGTAAGGACACAAGTGTTTCAACTAATTATCAATATTGCTCAGAATGCCGTGAGCGTATGAAGCGTTACCCAATAAGCATTGTAAGTGCCTTTATTGCTATTGTGGTAATTGTTATAGCAGTAGCTGGTGTCGGAGGATTTATAACAGATTTCAGTGGTTATAACAGTGCTCGCCTTGCAAAAAATGCAGATGCAGAAAACAGAAAGTTTTCTGCTGTAGAGTATTATGATGCTGCTATATCTTTCTTCGACGAAAAAGATGTTGTTGCAAAAAAACTTTATAAAGATAGTGCTATTGATGTTTTTGATACATTACCACAGGGTGTAGCATCTTTTAACGAGGTTGCAGAAAGATTAGAAAAATCTGTTACAGAGTTTGAAGCAAAACTCCCTCTTTATAAAAGCTATAAAGATTTAAGAGATAAGGCTCTCATAATGTATAATACATTCACAGCCTTTTACACAACGCTCAACAATGTTGAGTATGGCACATTCGATGAAAATGATAAAGAAACTATAACTAAAATTTATAACGATATAGGTGCTTTAGCTGAAAAGGAAGTTACTATTGATTCAATGACTGGTGGTGACGCTGAAACCACAGTTTATGACAAAGCAGGCGTTTTGTTTTCTCAGTTTATGTTTGCTTATACTTATGGTGATTTTGACAAAGCGTATGAAGCAATCAGTGCACTCTGGGAAAATTACCCTGAATACATTCAGATGTTTGGTTATGAATTTGCAGTTATTGAAATTCAATCTGGTAACTATAAAAATGCTTTGAAAATTGCTGAGGCAGTGAAAGAAAATAATGCCGAGGATTCTTCACCTTATGTTATATATGCTTACAGTGAAAGAATGAAGGGCAATTATGACAAAGCAATTAAATATACCGACGAGGGTATTGCTTTAGATAGTCAGAATCCTGATTTATACAGACAAAAGGCAATTGCTTTAATGCTCAAAAAAGATTTTGAT
Organism: Acutalibacteraceae bacterium; assembly: GCA_045587825.1. Taxonomy (GTDB): domain Bacteria; phylum Bacillota; class Clostridia; order Oscillospirales; family Acutalibacteraceae; genus DTU089. The sequence continues at coordinate 1,804 of JAZNCY010000106.1, read as the reverse complement.
GGTGCGAAAAAAGAACTTGAAACAGGTCTTGGTATCAGCGAATATGGTGTTTTATATTACACATATTTAATTGCTGCAACAGAAGCAGGCGATACGGCTACCGTTGAAAAGATAAACACAGTTTTAGAAAATGCAGGACTTAAAACCCCTGAAAAGATACAGAATTATCTTGATGGTAAGCTCACTTATAAGGAAATCTTTACGGAAGGTACAGGTGATATAGAATGACATATTTATATGTAGCAACAAGAATATTCACATATTTCGGTACCGAGCTAAGAGTTTTCTGGGAGCAGCTTGCTTTAAGATTTTTTAAAGTGCCACAAGAAGATACAAGAACCTTTAAATCTTCTGAAATGTGCGGTCATATAGAGCACGAATTAACAAGTAGTCTCAGTAGTGCTTTTATGGTTTGTTTTTTACCATTTTTTATGAACTTTGTGCTTGGTTGTTGTCTTTTGCTTACAGGCTCTTTCAGAGTATTTTATATTGGTGATATTTCACTTGTAAGCTTACTCTTTCTCTGGGTTGGTGTTTCGCTACTCTCAAACTGTTCACCATCCTTTGAAGATGCTCTTTCATTTAAAGATTATCTTTACAGAAAAGAAACAAATATCTTTTTAAAAATTATTTTAACACCACACTTTGCAGTTTCTTATGCTTGTGCATTTTTAGAAAGATATTCTGTTACATTTATTTTAGCAATTGTGTTTGCGTGGATTTTCCCAACATTAATTAGTTTTACATTTCCGATTATAAATCAACTTTTGAATTAATAAAAAAGACCTTGTAGTTTAAAGAACTACAAGGTCTTTTTTTACATTATCTTTTCAGTTAATATTATTTCATCACTATCAGTAAACGTTGCAATAATTCCGTTTCTGTGTGCCGTTGCATAAATCGGAACTTTTGCAACCATTGTCAAATTCCATTTAACATTTGGGTAGATTTTGCCAAGGTAGTTTGTGCATATAGCGATTTCTGGTTTTAGTTGCTTTAAAAATTTTTGTGAAGATGAGCCGTAATAGCCGTGATGACCGATTTTAAGTAAATCAACATCACCGATTTTTTCGCCGTAAAGTTGTTCGAGTCCTGAGCTTTTGGTGAAGTCTGCAGCTAAAAATGCTCTTTTTTCACCTTTTGTAACAATAACGCCAACACTGTTTGCGTTTTCACCGTTGCCGTTTAATTCCTCTGGTGTAACAGTGTTTATAAATTGTAATTTAAAATCGCCAAAAGAAAATTCCCAGTCTGGTAAATCTTCGATTAAAACAATATTTTTTTCTTTTATTGCTTCGATTATAGAGTTGTAGGTAGCAACGTTATCCCAACCATCCTGCTCTAATTTTGTTGCAATCTCTGTGTTGTATTTTTTAAAATATGCTCTGCCGATTTTAATTTGTTCATCATTTATAATATCGTAAAAGCAACCAATGTGGTCATAGTGGTTATGAGTGCCTAAAATAAAATCAAGGTAAACCTCGCCGTTTTCGTTTTTTGCAACCTTTTTTAAATATGAAATAACTTCAGATTTGTAGCCTTCGTACTCTGTTGTTTTTCTTGGGTTTTCGTCACCTTCGCCAGAATCTATAAGAGCAAAATGCCCGTTGCTTTCAAGTAATATACAATCTGAATTACCAGTATTTAAAAAGTGAATTCTGTCGTTACCATTTTTGTAGCTGAAATCTTCAGTAGTAACTTCATAGTTTTTTTCATATTTGTTGCAAAGCGCAAGTGTAACAATATCTAAAATGAAAACCGAGAACATTACAAATGAAATTATAATTGTCGCAATAACACGTGC
>JAZNCY010000105.1:0-9522 GCA_045587825.1 Acutalibacteraceae bacterium | reverse complement strand
AGTTTGATGACTCAAGAAGAATTTCAGACACGTCACACGGCATTATTCACCCGTGTGTGTCGTATGCGACAAGTGACCTGACAATCCAAATCAATTGAGTTGGATTGTTGAGGAAATAGGAATTAGGAATCAGGAATTAGATACACTAAAAAAATATGCATTCTATCATTTAAAGTTTTTTGAAAACAAAAATGATAGAATGCATTTAATTTAATAATACCTATTTCCTAATTCCTATTTCCTAAAATCAATTAAAGTCATCAAACTTCTCTTTAACCTCAGCCTTTGCCATTGGTTTTGGTTCTGCTGATGGTTGAACGTTGTTGCCTTGTTTTTTCATTTCTGTTAATTTAAAAGCAATAGCGGCGTTCTGAACCTTGATTTCGTCAACCATTTCTCTTATATCTGCTTTTGTTTTAAGAAGCATAGCAAACAAGAAGCCTATTGAACCGAAGAACATTACTCCGAAAACAACAATGTAAACGCTGAAGCTGTTTGCATCTACTAAAGCTAATAATATAAGTAATGGTGCTACTAATGTTATAGCAACAAAAGCGAGTGTTATTAAAGCAATTTTACCTTTTGACATATTACTCATTCTCCTTTGCGATTCGTTTTAAGCCTTCAAAGCCTATTTTTACTGACTCAAATACATCCATATCATAGCACAAATCCTGCTCGATTACAATATATTTAACGCCGATTTCTTTACAAGCTCTGTAACAAGCGCCAAGGTCAATATTACCTGTGCCACACTCTGCAAAGCGTTGCTCGTTATTCACGATTCTCATATCTTTAAAGTGGCATACTTCTACTCTGCCCTTTAACTTTTTAATATATTCTGCAGGGTTTACACCGCCGACCTGCATCCAGTATGTATCTGGAATAAAATCCATTGTAGTTTCTTCAATAAGTCTTTCAAAGGTTCTTTTGCCGTCATTAACCTCGAATTCAAAAGCGTGGTTGTGGTAGCAGAGCTTTTTGCCTTGCTTCTGCATTTTTTCGTCGATTTCATTACATTTCTGAATAAATCCCCACACGCCCTCGTAACTGTCGTGAAGATTAAATGGCATAGCACCAATACCGATATTTTTACAGTTAATTAAATCGTGCTCTTTAATTAATGCGTCCAAGTCATTTTTCATTCTGTCATAAGGCTTGTGAGTAACACAAACCTCCATATTATATTTTTTAACGAGTTCGCCTACAATTACAGGGTCAATAGGGCCTATTGCAGAAATCTGAATTACGTTACAGCCAATACTCTGTAAGAATTTTAAAGTTTCTTCAAAATCTTCGGCAGTCTGACATTTGTCACGTAAGGTAAAGAGTTGAACACCTAATTTAATTTCGCTCATAATGACACTCCTCGGCTTTTTATAAATAATATTATACATATTTTACCATATATTTTTGTAAAGTAAAGAGAATTTTTTGTTAACAATTGATTTTTAATTAAGTATGTATTAAACTTTATTCATAATATTTCTCATAGGGGGATTTTTATGGATATATCTGTAATTTTAAAAACTGCGATTTCACTTATAGCCTCACTCATTACGCTTATAAGTTGTTCAATGTCACCTACACCACCAAGTGTTGATAATAATGATACTAACACCGGTGGTTCTGATAACGGAATTTATCATAACAGCACAATAACACAAGTAGCTTTCGATGAAGGTGAATTTAAAATGGGTAAATACGATTTAGTTGTTTCACCAGATGGCAGTGACACTAATAAAGGTACACTCGAAAACCCTTTAAAAACACTTAAAGGTGCAAAAGAAAAGTTAAAAGCCTTAAAGGGTGTTACCAATGAAACTGTTACTGTATGGTTCAGGGGTGGTACATATTTATTTTCTGAAGAATTAACATTTGATTCTACTGATTTAAATAACGTTACTTATCGCTCATACCCGAATGAAGAGGTTGTATTTTCTGGTAGTGTAGATTTTACAGATTGGTCTGAAACCAAGATAAACTACACAAAAGCGTTTGTTACAGATGTTGATACCGAAGCGCTTTACTTCCGCTCACTCTTTAAGGGTGAAGAACGTTTACAAATAAGCAAATGGCCAAAAACCGGCTCTTTCACAGTTACAGATGCTAAAGATGAAGATTCATTTAACGCTGATGACTCAAATGGCGGTAACTCAAGTGGCTTCTTTGATTTACACGCTGCTTTTTACACAGACAAAACAAGAGATTTCAAAAATCTCAGTGACGTTAATGTAAGAATTATGCACAAGTGGTGTGATGATATTCTTCCACTTCATTCAATAGACCCAAGTACAGGCAGAGTTGACGTTTCAAAACCTGCTGCTATGACTATTGAAAAAGGCGACAACTTCGTTTATGAAAATGTAAGAGAAGCTTTAACTGAGTCTGGTGAATGGTATCTCGACAGAACAGAAAAGAAGCTTTATTACATTCCAGAGAAAAATGAAAGTGCCGACACACTTGTTTTATCGGCTCCTGTTACCCAAAAATTCATTGAAATAAATGGGGCTTCTGATATTACTTTCAGTGGTATTAAATTCAATAACACCGACTGGGATTTTGTATCTGGTAATTGTTGGATTTCAAATCTTGATGAAACTCACCCACTTTACAATAACATCAAATATAACCCTACTCACCCACAGGCAGCTTTTGAAACTCCTGCTGTTATAAACGTTACGAATTCAACTGGTATTAATTTTATAAACTGTGAATTTAAAAATCTTTCAAACACGGCAATTAAATATAACACAGGCTCAAAAAATTCTGTTGTTAAAAGCTGTTTATTTGACCAAATTGGTGGTAATGCAATTTTCATTGATGGTCCGTTTGAAACACCAGCAAAAACAAGCAATATTGATGTTACAGACTGTCACATAAGATATTACGGCAGAATTTATAACAACTCTATTGGTGTGCTTATTACACACGCTACTGATTGTGATATTACTTATAACGAAATTCACGATGGTTGGTACACAGCAGTTTCTGTTGGTTGGAACTGGGGATATACACCTAACCCAACAAACAACATTCAGATTAAAAATAATCTTATTTATAACATTGGTAATGGTTGGCTTTCTGATATGGGTGGTATTTACACATTAGGTATTCAGCCAGACACAGTTATAAGTGGTAATATCATTCACAACGTTGGTTGCTATGAGGGTAGCACAGGCTACGGCGGTTGGGGTATTTACCTTGACGAAGGTTCAAGCAATATAACTGTTGAAAAGAACCTTGTTTACGATTGCTCTTCTAACTCATTCCATCAGCACTACGGTAAGGATAATTTAATAAAAAATAATATTTTTGCTTTCAGTGATGATGGTCAGCTTCTTATTACACGTCACGAAGAACATAACTCGCTTTATCTTTACAACAATATTCTTGTAAGTGAAAATGAAGCGATGTATAAAACAGCAGTTGAGAAAGACTGGTTTACTGATAACGGCAATATTTACTGGGATTACGAAAACGAAGAAAAGATTTTCTCTGACGACGATATTTCAGTAAAAAAGATGCAAAAGCGTGGTTACTACAATAATGCTGTGATTTCTGACCCTAACTTCAGAGCTGCAGAAAAACGCGATTTCAGATTAAACTCTGACTCCCCTGCTTTTAACACAGACTTTGAAGCGTGGGAATATGAAGCAGGAACGAGAATAAAATATTAATTCGCGGGGCGAATTAATATTGTTAATCTAAAATTAAGAATTAAAAATTAAAAATTGTGGGACCTGCGGTCAGCAATTATAATATTATAAAAACAACTACATTCTTTCGTTTAAAATTTATTCTTCAAATGAGAGAATGTAGTTTCTTTTTATTATATATAACTAACACCTAAGACCTAACATCTAATACCGACCACTCAAATTTATTAACACTTTTCAAACAATTATTATATATATAAAACAAACGGTAAAATTGCAATTTGGTAAAAATTAACAAAAGTTATAAACATTTATGTTTTTTCTTTACAAAATAAATATATTGTGCTACAATGAAGATGCAAAGAGTTACGAAAAAGTTTCGTTTGCAGTCCAAAACATTCTCATAAAATAAATTTAGGGGGTTCAGTTATGTTAAAGTTTATGTGTTCGAAAAAAGGCTTCTCATTAGTTGAATTAATGATTGTTGTTGTAGTAATAGGTATTCTTGTTGCAGTAGCTGTTCCTGCATACAGTTCAGTAATGGCTGCAAGTAATAAAAAGATCTGCAATCTTCAAATGAGAGAATTACAATCAGAAGCTAAAGAATGGTGTATTAATAATAATTTTAATGATCCTTATGATTATGCAATCGCATCTGTTGATGGAAAGGCACAAATCCAAGGATATATTGCACCACGTAATGCTGAGGAAGCTAATTCATTATTGCACGATGTTCACAATGGTGAGGTTAGTTGTTGCCCTGCTGGTGGAACATACTATTTAAAGGTTATTAAACGACCAAGTGGCATTCCTGAAATAGATATTTTCTGTGATTGTGAAGCTCATAATCCTGATGGCAGAGTTCCTGATACAGCGGGTTAATTAACTTGAATTAAAAATCTAAAATTAAGAACTAAAAATTTTGGGGCTACGCCTGTGGAAATTGAGAATTGAGAGTTAAGAATTGAGAATTTTGGGGCTACGCCGTAATTGTAATAATTTGTTAAAGTAATTAATTGGTATCTTCCTTTTTTAACATTTGAAAGTAGTAAAATTTAAATTAAATACAAAATAATAAAATCCTATCATTTAAAGTTTCATAAACTAAAAATGATAGGATTTTGTTGTTTTTATTCACTGATAAATACAATCAAACGCGTAGCGTTTCCGAAATTTTTAATTTTAAATTCTCAATTCTTAATTCAAATAAACTCTTGCATTTTAAATAGTATTATGTTAATATATTCTAAACGCGTTGAGCAAGAGAGTAGAAAGCAGTTTTTGTTCAGAGAGAAATGCCTTGGCTGTGAGCATTTTCGTAAGACACTTTTGAAGTTCACTTGTGAGCGGTGTGGTTGAAATTAAGTAGGCTACAACGGGTGTAACCGTTACATTACAAAAGAGTGTTTGCTCTATGCAAAAATAAGGGTGGTACCGCGGAGATGTCTTCGTCCCTTCTGGGATGGGGCGTTATTTTTTTGTCTTAAAACGTGAAAATCTTCCCCCTACCCTGTTACATAAATTATTTTTTTTGAAAGGAAGAACTAAAATGCTTGAAAACGCTAACGCTTTAAAAGAACAATTTTTAGAAAAAGTAAATAGTGCAACTTCTTCAGCTGAACTCGAGCAATTAAGAATTGAGTTCCTTGGTAAAAAAGGCCCTATTACTTCTCTTATGAGCGAATTAAGAAACATTCCTAATGAGCAGAAAAAAGAAGCTGGTCAGATTATCAATGAAGTAAAACAATTCATTGAAAAAACACTTACAGAAAAGAATGAAGAAATCAAAAAGGCAGAAGAAGAAGCACTCATAAACTCTGCTGAAGATTATGACGTTTCTTTCCCTCTTAATGAAGATAAAGGTTCATATCACCCAATTACTCTTGTTCAGAGAGAGGTTGAGGATATTTTCGCTGGTATGGGCTTCTCTATTGAAGACTATGACGAAATAGTTGACGATTACCACTGCTTTGAAGCACTTAACATCCCTAAACATCACCCAGCACGTGATATGCAGGATACTTACTACTTAAGCTCAAATCAGCTTTTAAAAACCCACACATCTGCTGCACAGAACGCTATTCTTATTAAATACAAAAAAGAGCTTGAAGCAGGCAGACCAATAAGAGTTATTTTCCCTGGCAGATGCTTCAGAAATGAAAAGATTGACGCTTGCCACGAAAACACCTTCTTCCAGATGGAAGGTATTATGGTTGATAAAGATATTTCTATTTCTAACCTTATTTACTTTATGAAAACTATGCTTTCAGAAGTGTTTAACCGTGATATTACAGTTCGTTTAAGACCTGGCTTCTTTCCATTTGTTGAGCCTGGCTTTGAATTAGATATTCAATGTCTTATCTGTGGTGGTGACGGTTGTCCATCCTGTAAAGGTTCAGGTTGGCTTGAGCTTTGCCCTTGCGGTATGATTCACCCTAATGTTCTTTCAATGGGTGGCATTGACCCTGAAGAATACACAGGCTTTGCTTTCGGTCTTGGTTTAACCAGACTTGCTATGATGCGCTACGGAATTAAAGACATTCGTGTATTTAACAGCTGTAGTTTAAAATCACTTTCACAATTTACTAACAGAACTTTTATTGACGATGAAAAGGAGGGTAAATAATGTTTGTTTCTATTAACTGGATTAAAGAATACGTTGACCTTTCAGGTCTTGACATTAAAAAGCTTATTGAAAGCTTTACCCTTGCTACTGCTGAGGTAGAAGATATCATTGTTAAAGGTGAAGATATTAAAAATGTAGTTGTTGGTGAAATTCTTTCTATCGAAAATCACCCTAACTCTAAAAAGCTTCATCTTCTCAAGGTTGATGGTGGCGACAGAGTTTATGACGTTGTTTGCGGTGCACCTAACGTAAGAGAAAATATGAAAATTGCTTTTGTTAAGGCTGGCGGTAGAGTTCCTGCTGGTGATATTACAAAGGCTACTGTTGCAGGTTATGAATCAGAGGGTATGTGCTGTTCTGCTTATGAATTAGGTCTTTCTGATGATAAATCTGGTCTTATGGAAATTGACGTAGACGTTCCTAATGGTACAGATTTAAAAGAGATTTACCCTATTGACGATATTATTTTTGAAGTTGATAATAAATCACTCACAAACCGTCCTGACCTCTGGGGTCACTACGGTATTGCACGTGAATTCTCAGCACTTTCTGGCAGAGAGTTAAAACCTCTTAATCTTTCAGATTTAGCTTACAGTGGTGACGAAAAAATTAAGGTTACAGTTGAAAGACCTGACCTTGTTTACCGTTATTCTTGTGTTAAGATGGATAACATCACAAAAAATGTGAGTCCTCTTTCATTACAGATTCGTCTTTACTACTGCGGTATGCGTGGCATTAACTTACTTGCTGACCTTACAAACTACATTATGCTCGAAATGGGTCAGCCAACTCACGCTTTTGACGGCAACAAGATTGACGAAATTAAAATTGGTACACCAGAAGAGAATTGCAAATTCACTACTCTTGATAACACAGAAAGAGATATTACAACAGATACACTCTTAATTAAGAACGCTACAACTCCAGTTGCTATTGCTGGTATTATGGGTGGTCTTGATTCTGAAATTGTAGGTAGTACAAATTCAGTTGTTCTTGAATGTGCTAACTTTGATGGCGTTTCTGTTCGTAAATCATCTTCAAGACTTGGTCTTCGTACAGATGCTTCTGCAAGATATGAAAAAATGCTTGACCCTGAAATGACTGTAACTGCTGCAAAGAGATTTGCTTACCTTTTACAATCTATTGACTCAGGTGCTCGTGTTGCTTCACAGCTTACAGATGAATACACAAAGAAATACCCTGAAATTGAAATTGACTTCAATAAAGCTTATGTTGATAAATACACAGGTATTGATATTTCTACAGAAAGAATTAACACAACTTTAAAAGCTCTCGGTTTTGAAGTAACAATGAATGGTGATAACTTCCACATTAAAGTTCCAAGTTGGAGAGCCACAAAAGACGTTACAATTAAGGCTGACATCATTGAAGAAATTACACGTATTTATGGTTACGATAACTTCAGCATTATTACTACTAAGAGCCCATTAAAGCCTGTAAGAAGCACAGCAGTTCGCTCTGAAAGTAATGAAATTAAAGACATTTTAGTTAAGCACTACAATCTTCACGAGGTTCACTCATATATCTGGGGTGACGTTAGAAGATATAAAAAACTTGGCATTGAGGTTGAAGATAACGTTAAGGTTCTTAACATTGAAAGTTCTGACAATGGTACTATCCGTAACTCAATGATTCCTACCCTTTTAGTTGCAGTTTCTGACAACAAAGACTTTAAAGAAAGCTTTGGTATTTTTGAAATAGGCAGAGTTGTTAAAGGCTTAAAGGCTGATGGCACTGCAAACGAAAGACGTTCTTTAGGTGTAGTTCTCTTTGATAAAAAAGGAACTGAAAAAGATTTATATTTCAAAGCACTCAATATGGTTAACACTCTTGTTCTTTCAATTAAGCATATTGCACCTGAATTTAACAAAGTTCAACCTACTCACGCTTATGAGCACCCAAAGAACACTGCAGAAATTCTTGTTAGTGGCAAAAACGTTGGTGTGCTTCACACACTTCATCCATCAGTTTTAACTAAGCTTGATAAAACCGGTAAAGCTGTTTGTATTGAAATTGACATTGATGATTTAATTGACGTTTCAAATGGTAACATTTCATTCGTTGAGCCATCTACTCAGCAATCAACTTATTATGACCTTTCTTTAGATATTTCTAACGGCGCTAAATTCTCAGAACTCAAAAAATGCTGGGAAGCTTTAAGCTTAGAAGAGCTTACAAGCGTTAATGTTATTGACACATTCGAAAAAGATGGCGTTAAGAGTATTGCTATCAGATTTATTTTCTCATCTAAAGAGAGAACTCTTGAAATGGAAGAGGTTCAGGGTTGGATTGACACTATTTTAGAAAATCTTTCTAAGATTAACGTTGCTCTTAAGAAATAATTTAATTATTTGTCGAAATTTCTTAATAATTTACTGTTGTAATTTTCTTTATAATAGTTTATAATAGAAATATAATTTTTATAGGAGGTGTTCTTATGACAGATAAAACCATTCAATTTGCGATAAGAGATGAGCACGAAAAGGAAATGAGAGATATTCTCATTCAGGTTTATAATGCACTTGTAGAGAAAGGTTACAACCCTACCAGCCAGCTTGTAGGTTACATTTTGTCGGAGGACCCAACCTACATTACAACTCACAACAATGCAAGAAGTTTAATTCGTAAGATTGACAGAGATGAACTTTTACAGGCTCTTCTTAAAACATATCTTAATAGTTAAATTAAACTTCAATAGAATAAGGAGTGTTTAGTTTGGCTAAATCAGAAACAAGTTTTCTCGAGTATAAAGGAAAACCACTTGTTCGTAAGGGCAACACACTTTATTACGGTGATATGAATGACCCTTTCGTACTTATGCTCTCTATTGCAGATTCTCATGAGGTTCACGGCGTTCAGATTGCTGACAAGGTTACAGTTCAGCTTTTAAATACTGACCCTAACGTAAACCCATTAGAAGCTATTGTTAAAAAGGCTGAGAAAAAAGGTCTTTGGGCTGCAATGGATATCGGTGTTATTTGGCTTGAAAGAGCGCTTAAAGATGCAGAATAACAATAAACCACAGTAGTGAATGCTACTGTGGTTTTTGTTATTCTGCAGTTGTCAATAAGTCAGTTGTCAGTAAACATAGACAAAAATCTATCATTTATAGTTTTTGCTGGGCTATAAATGATAGATTTTTTATTTTTATAATAATAACTGACCACTGACTCACTGACTTACTGACAACTTATCTAACACTTTCTGCTTCTCAAG
>JAZNCY010000104.1:0-8196 GCA_045587825.1 Acutalibacteraceae bacterium | reverse complement strand
TTGGTGGACTACTACTGATTATGTGGTTTATCTTTTTATATTCAATAACTCGTCTTATAGTAATAATAAAATTTTATAAACAAAATCCAAAATTAAAAAGATAGTAAAACCCCTATCATTTTCGTGAATTGAAAATGATAGGGGTTTTTTATTTGTTATAATACTAGCCATACTAGCAACTACTTTTTCTTCTTTTTCCCAAAAATTCCGCCTTTTTCTTCAGCTTTAACGTCTTTGCCACCAGATTCCTGGTTGAACTGAAGAAGGAGGTCTTTTTGTTTATCGGTAATATTTTTAGGAATAACAACATTGATTTTTACAAGCTGGTCGCCACGTCTTGTGCCGTTTACAACCTGAATACCCTTGCCTTTGAGCTTGAATACATCACCAGGTTGTGTACCAGCTGGAATGCTGTATTTAACCTGACCGTCAAGAGTAGGTACTGTTAATTCGTCACCTAAAGTAGCCTGAACTATTGAAACATCTACCTCGCACCATACGTTGTAGCCATCTCTCTGGAAGAATGGGTGTGGTTTAATTGCAACTGCAACTCTTAAATCGCCACTTGGGCCACCATTTAAGCCACGGTTACCTTCGCCACGTACTGTAAACATCTGACCATCGTCAATACCAGCAGGTATAGTAACGTCTTTTTTAATTGGTCTTCTGATTCTGCCTGCACCCTTACATTTGTTACAAGGTGTAGGGTTATAAGTACCTTTACCGCCACATTTCGGGCATTGCTTCTGTGTTGAAATAACGCCGAATGGTGTACGTTGCTGACTTGTAATCTGACCACGGCCGTTACACTCAGGGCAAGTCTGTGAGGATGTACCTTTAGCGGCACCGCTACCAGCACATTCGTCACAAGTTTCAATTCTTGGGAATTCAACATTTTTAGTGCAACCCTTTGCTGCTTCTTCAAATGTTAAAGAAACTGTAATCTGAATATCATTACCACGTCTTGGTGCGTTTGGATTTGAACGTGAAGAACCACCAAAACCGCCACCACCGAATCCACCGCCAAAGAATGAACCGAAGATGTCGCCTAAGTCAAATTCCATTCCGTCGCCAAAGCCTCCGAAACCACCAAAGCCTGCGCCACCCTGACCAGCGCCATAAGATGGGTCAACACCAGCAAAGCCGAAGCGGTCATATTTTTCTTTCTTTCCTGGGTCAGAAAGAATTTCATAAGCTTCATTAACTTCTTTGAATTTAGCTTCTGCTTCTTTGTTGTCTGGGTTTAAGTCCGGGTGATATTTTTTGGCGAGTTGACGATAAGATTTTTTAATTTCGTCATTAGAAGCGCCTTTGGAAAGCCCAAGGACTTCATAATAATCTCTTTTATCTGCCATAATAAAGCCTTTCTACACACCTACAACAGAAACCCAAAATCGAGTTTCTGTTGTGGGATTGTTTTTTATAATTATTCGTTTACATCTGTGAAAGGTGCTTCATAGTAGCCGTTTTCATCTGTGCCACCTTGTGCAGCTGATGGGTCGAAACCACCTGCAGCATTAGGGTCAAAGCCTTGTGCACCGCCTGCAGCTTTATAAAGCTTTTCAGAGATTTCATAGAATTTAGCCTGAAGAGCTTCTTGTTTTGATTTAATAAGGTTAATATCTTCACCTTTAAGAGCTTCTTTTAATTCTTCTACCTGTGCAGAAATAGCGCTCTTGTCAGCTTCGTCTAATTTGTCGCCGTTTTCTTCAAGAATTTTTTCGCATTGGAATACCATCTGGTCTGCACCGTTACGGATATCAACTGCTTCTTTACGTTGTTTATCTTCTTCTGCGAATTGTTCTGCTTCTTTAACAGCTTTTTCAATATCTTCTTTGCTCATATTTGAAGAAGATGTGATTGAAATTGATTGTTCTTTACCTGTACCAAGGTCTTTTGCAGAAACGTGAACAATACCGTTAGCGTCAATGTCAAAAGTAACTTCAATCTGTGGAGTACCACGACGTGCTGGAAGAATACCATCAAGGTGGAACATACCAAGAGTTTTGTTGTCTTTAGCAAATTCTCTTTCACCTTGTAATACGTGAATTTCAACAGAAGTCTGATTATCTGCTGCAGTTGAGAAAATCTGGCTCTTCTTTGTTGGGATTGTTGTGTTTCTTTCAATAATCTTTGTGCAAACTGAACCGAGAGTTTCAATACCGAGTGAAAGTGGAGTAACGTCTAAGAGAAGAAGACCCTTAACGTCGCCACCTAAAACACCAGCCTGAAGAGCAGCACCGATAGCAACACATTCGTCTGGGTTAATGCCCTTGAATGGTTCTTTACCTGTGTATGATTTAACAGCATCCTGAACAGCTGGAATTCTTGAAGAACCACCAACCATAAGAACTTTGTCGATTTCAGATGTTTTAAGACCTGAGTCAGAAATAGCCTGACGAACAGGACCCATTGTTGCTTCAACAAGGTCAGCTGTGAGCTCGTTGAACTTAGCTCTTGTGAGAGTTGTATCAAGGTGTAAAGGACCTGCTTCAGTCATTGTAATGAATGGTAAGTTGATAGCAGATGAAGTAACACCTGAAAGCTCAATTTTTGCTTTTTCTGCAGCTTCTTTAAGTCTCTGCATTGCCATTTTGTCGCCTTTTAAGTCAATGCCGTTTTCTTTTTTGAATTCAGCTGCAAGCCAGTCGATAATTCTCTGGTCGAAGTCGTCACCACCGAGGTTGTTGTTACCAGCAGTAGCAAGAACTTCCTGAACACCTTCGCCCATTTCAATAATAGAAACGTCGAATGTACCACCACCAAGGTCATAAACCATAACTTTCTGGTCGTTTTCTTTGTCGATACCATAAGCAAGAGCAGCAGCAGTAGGCTCGTTTATGATTCTCTTAACTTCAAGACCAGCAATTTTACCAGCGTCTTTTGTTGCCTGGCGTTGTGAGTCTGTGAAGTATGCAGGAACAGTAATAACTGCTTCTGTAACCTTGTCACCAAGGTAACTTTCAGCGTCAGCCTTGAGCTTGCTTAAAATCATTGCAGAAATTTCTTGTGGTGTGTATTTTTTGTCATCAATAGTAACTTTGTAGTCAGTACCCATTTGTCTTTTAATAGAAGCAATAGTTCTGTCTGGGTTAGCAACAGCCTGACGCTTTGCAACCTGACCAACAAGTCTTTCACCAGTTTTTGAGAAACCAACAACAGATGGTGTAGTTCTGTTGCCTTCAATGTTAGCAATAACTACTGGCTCGCCGCCTTCGATAACTGCTACGCATGAGTTTGTTGTACCTAAGTCAATACCAATTGTTTTAGCCATAATAAATTACCTCCAAAAATCTTTTTATGTTTAGTTTATTGTTTATTGAGTTATTTGAACACTTGCAAATCTTAACACACGGTCGCCCATTTTGTAGCCTTTTTCAAATACTGCTGCGATTGAATTTTCAGGCAAGTCAGGGTTTTCTATGGTCATAACTGCATTGTGTATTTCCGGGTTGAATTCTTCGCCAACTTCGCCGAAGGCTACAACGTCAGCTTTATTTAAAATGTCCTTTAACTGATTGTAGGTCATTTCAATACCTTTTCTGTAAGCTTCGATGTCGTCAGTTTTATTATCTATCGCCCTGTCAAAATTATCAATAACAGGGAGAAGAAGTGCTAATGTACTTGCTTTAGAATCGTTGTAAGCTGCTTCTTTTTCTTTCTGAGTACGTTTTCTGAAATTGTCATACTCAGCTAAGATTCTCATATATGAGTCTTTAGTGTCAGCTAATTCTTTTTCTAACTTTTCTTTTTCGGCTAAAAATGCATCAGCCTTTTTGTCAGCCTTTTTAGATTTTTTTGTTTCTTTTGAAGCTTCATTTTGTTCTTCATTTAAGATTTTTTCGTCTGCCATATTTTACCTCACTCAAGTGTTTCTGAAAGCAGATTGCCAATGACACCTGCTAAATATTTAATGCTTGGAATAAGCCTTGCATAATCAATTCTTGTAGGACCTATAATTCCGATTGAACCGCTGTCACGGTCGCCAACAGTATATTTTGAAAAGATTGTTGAAGAGTTTCTGAGCTCTTTAAAAGCATTTTCTTCACCAATTTCAACTGTAAGTGGCTTTTTGTGAGAAGCAAGAAGTGTTTTTATTGGTGCTTCTCTGTGGAGAAAGTCCATAAGCTCAAATGCATCAGTTGTAAGCTCTGGGTGATTAAGAATGTTTGATTGACCGTTGAAGTGTAATTCTGTGGATTTAACTGAATTACAAAGGTCGGCAACACCGCAAAGAAGGGGAGACATAACAAAAACTTTATCTCCTAAAGATGCGACAAGAGTTTGTATAAATGGTATATCAATATTATTAACAGAGTTGCCTAAAAAATAGGTCTGCATAATATTATAAAAAACCTCAGCAATCTGTGTGGTGATTTCGCTATCAGTACGGACAACCATACTTTTAAGAATACCAGAGGATGCTAAAAGAACTACCATTGCGGTTTTACTGCTTAAAGGAACGAGCTCAACTCTTTTAATGAGCGCTTCACTGTCAGATGGTGCAGAAGAAACTGCTACACAGTTGGTAAGCTCTGAAAGAATGCTACCCGCTTTTTCTAAAAGCTGGTCTGGTTCGCCAGAGTAACCCTGAAGCCAGATTTTAATTCTTTCTTGCTCTTCGTGACCTAATTCATATTTAGTCATTAAGTTGTCAACATAATAGCGATAACCTAATTGTGAAGGGACTCTGCCGGCAGAAGTGTGTGGTTGCATTAAAAAACCTGCTTCAACTAAATCTGCCATATCGTTTCTTATAGTAGCGGAAGAAACTGAATTGCCCATTGCGCTCTGGAGTGTTTTAGAACCGACTGGCTCGCCTGTGGCGATATAACTTTCAATAATCAAAGCGAGTATTTTTTGTTTTCGTTCTGAAATAGCAGGCATATCACACACCCTTTCTTGCAAAGTAGCAATTAGTTTTATTAAGTGCTTTTTAGTGTTTAGCACTTGTTAGCACTTGAACTATTAGAGTGCTAACTCTGTTAATACTATACATCTGTTTTTGCCATTTGTCAACCTTTTATTCAATATTTTTTGTAAATAGTTTGTGAATAACTTGTTTAATATTTATGATTTGTTGCATAAATAAATAGTTTATGGTAAAATATAGAAATGTAAATTATATTATAATTATAGTATAGAAGGGCAAAGCATTATGAAATTATCTCTTGTAGTTCCGTGCTTCAATGAAGAGGATAACGTAGAACGTTTTTTTAATGAAGTTAATAATGTCTTTTTATGTAACGTTGATGATTACGAATTTGTTTTCATTAATGATGGCAGTGAAGATAATACCTATAAAAAATTAAAAGAAATTTATGAGAATAATTCTGCTTATAATATTCAGGTTTTGTCATTCAGCAGAAATTTTGGCAAAGAGTCAGGAATTTATGCTGGGCTTAAAGCAGCAAAGGGCGATTATGTCTGCATTATAGATGCCGATTTGCAACAACGCCCAGAGGTTGTTTTAGAAATGCTCAGTGAAATAGAAAAGGATGACGAAATAGACTGTGTTGCTGCTTATCAGGAAGAACGAAACGAAGGCGCAGTTCTTACAAAACTTAAATCTGCTTTCTATACTATCATTAATAAACTTGCAGAAGTTGATTTTGTAAATGGTGCTTCTGACTTCAGACTTCTTAACAGAAAAATGGTTGATGCAATACTTTCTATGAGCGAATATCATCGTTTTTCAAAAGGTATATTCAGTTGGGTTGGCTTTAACACAAAATATATTTCATACGAAGCAAAAGAAAGAGAATCCGGCGAAAGTAAATGGAGTTTTTTAAAGCTCTTTAAATATGCAATAGACGGAATTGTGGCGTTTTCTACTCTTCCTTTAAGACTTTCTATTGCAACTGGCTTTGTTACTGCTATAATTTCAATAATTTATCTTATTGTAGTTGTGCTTCAGAAGCTCATACAGGGAATTGACGTGCCGGGTTATGCTACTATAATAGTATTAATTTTATTCTTAGGTGGAATGCAATTATTCTGTTTAGGTATATTGGGCGAATACTTAGCAAAAGTTTACGTCCAGAGTAAAAACAGACCTATTTATATTTTAAAGGAGCATCTTGGTAAAGAGGATGAAAATGATTAAAACACTTTTCATTAAATATAAAGAGCTTATAACTTACGTTGTTTTTGGTGTTCTTACAACACTTGTGAACTTCTTTGCTTTCTGGCTTTTTACAAAAATATTTGGCGAAGCTTTATATTTAGTGAATAACGCTATTGCCTGGGTAGTGGGCGTTGTATTTGCCTATATTACAAACAAATTATTTGTATTTGAGTCAAAGAGTTGGGATTTAAAAGTTATTACTAAAGAAATAACAGGGTTTTTAGGAGCGAGAATATTCAGCTTTTTAGTTGAAGAGGGTGGAATGCTTCTGTTTATATCCGTTTTAGGCTTTGGCGAAAAAACTTTGACTATTTTAGGGATTACAATAACAGGGCAGTTTATAGTTAAAATTTTACTTGCAGTTATTGTGGTGGTGCTTAATTACGTGTTTAGTAAGTTCTTTGTTTTTAAAAGTTCAGAAAATAGGAATTAGGAAATAGGAAATAGGAATTAGGAAATAGGAATTAGGAATTAGGAAATAGGAATTAGGGAATAGGAATTAGGGAATAGGAAATAGGAATTAGGAAATAGGAACTAAGGAATAAAAATATCCTATCATTTAAAGTTGGTTTAAGTATCAACAAAAAATGATAGGATAATTTTTGTTTTGCGAAGCTCTAGTTCCTAATTCCTATTTCCTATTTCCTGAAAAAATAAAACGGTAGTCGTAAGACTACCGTTAATTTTTTCTTATTGCTCTACTGTGTAAACACTAACCTTTTTGCGGTCTTTGCCAAGGCGTTCGAAACGAACCTGACCATCAACAAGAGCGAATAATGTGTCATCCTTACCCTTACCAACGTTTGTACCTGGGTGGATTTTTGTACCTCTTTGTCTTACAAGAATGTTACCTGCAAGAACGTGTTGACCGTCTGCACGTTTAGCACCAAGTCTCTTAGACTCTGAATCACGGCCGTTACGTGTAGAACCCATACCTTTTTTATGAGCAAATAACTGGATATTAATCTTAAGCATTCGTTACACCTCCGTAAGTGTTTCTAAAAACTCGGGATATTGTTCCTCTAAACCTTCTAAGTGAAGCTTTAAACCAAGTAAAATATCCTTTGTGATATGTCTTTGTTCCTTATTGACTATGAGTTTCATTCTTCCGTCATTAACTTCGATTTCGGCGTTAACCTTTAAAATCTCGGTTATGGTATTTGCTACCATATAACTTGCAGAAGAAACAGAAGCACAAACAATGTCTTCTCCGCTTTCAGCAAAGCCTGAATGACCAGAAATCAAGAACCCGTAAGGAACATTCTCGTCAAAATAAAATGTTGCTTTTGTCATTACGCATTGATAGCTGAAATTTCAACCTTTGTGTATGGTTGTCTATGACCCATCTTGCGTTTTTCATTTTTCTTTGGTTTGTAAGTAGCAACAACAATCTTCTTGCCTTTGCCATTCTTAATAACCTTTGCGCCAACAGAAGCACCGTCCACGTATGGAGCGCCAACTTTAATGCCGTCGTCTGCGCCGATTGCAATAACTTTATCGAAAGTTATTGTTGCGTCAGCTTCAACGTCGAGTTTTTCGATGAAGATTACATCGCCATTCTCAACTTTGTATTGCTTACCGCCTGTTTCAATGATTGCGTACATAGTTTTTACCTGCTTTCTTTCAGTCTCGCTAACAAGGCACACAGTTTTGTGTTTGTGAGGACATACCTCGCCCTTAATATGCGGCAAAGGGTATTTTAGCAGAAAGATATAAGTTTGTCAAGGGGAAAAATAAAATTTCAAGTTCAGTTTTCTAATTCTTTAAGAATATCGTCAGGCAACCGTGCTTCAAACGCTACAGGCTCATTTGTTGTCGGGTGCAAAAACTCTGCCTTAGCGCAGTGAAGTCCGGGGCGAGAGAGGTTTTCTGTAACCTCGCCTCCATACATATCGTCACCAATCAGCGGAAAACCAATGGAAGAAAAATGAACTCTTATCTGGTGAGTTCTGCCTGTTTCAATGTTTACCTCTAATAACGATTTGTTATTGCATCTTTTTGCAACCTGCCAATGAGTAACTGCAGGTAAAGCATCTTCTCTTTCTGTAGAAACAGCTCTTATTGTCTTT
>JAZNCY010000103.1:0-16616 GCA_045587825.1 Acutalibacteraceae bacterium | reverse complement strand
ACCAAGGTTGCAAAAAAACGTACATACTCATTAGGCACTAAAGGATTTTTTAAATTTATTATACCTACCATTTTAACTACACCATTATTTTTTATCATATTTCTTTTTACATACATCTTTTTATGTTATCTTAAATTTAATGATACTCTGTTTTTTATGAACAGTAGTCTGTATTCAATGGCTACTTTATTACTCGCAGCATTTTTAGCAGGCGAAGGCTTTTCCTTCCATTTTTCTCATAAAATAAGAAATCCCTTCAAGAAAAAAAAGAAAGAAGAAAAAGAAGCAATTACACAACTCAAGAAACGCTCAAAGGTTTTAAAGTACATTACAATTCTTATAGAAACTGTTATTATCATTCTTCTGTTTTCTACAGTTAACAACACAATTGCTTTTACCGAAAACAAAGTACTATACCCAGAAGATTCTGCTATTGTATTAAAGCAAGATGCTTTACATTACGAATATTTAGATAGTGTTTACAAGGTAGATGGATACTATCTTTACGGAATAAAATATTTTGAGCTTGAGCATTACATTCTTATAACAAAAAGTGGCAATATTATTGATTTAGCAGTATATCCTGAATCATCCACCAAAGAATTCGAAACAGTGATTTTACCACTTCTTACAGAAAAAGGCATAGAATTAAAATATGCAAAAAGCGAAAAGGATATAGTAATATGAGCAACAACATAGAATTTTTCAAAAATGCTGGCTATGGAATGATGATGCACTTCGGTCTTTATTCCATTTTAGGTGGCGAATACAAGGGTAATTTCGGTGATAATTACGCCGAATGGATTGGCTCGCACTTTGCTATTCCAATAAAAGAATATGAACAGCTTACAAAGGTGTTTAACCCGATTTATTTTAATGCAGATGAAATAATTAAGCTTGCAAAAGACTGTGGTATGAAATATTTTGTAGTTACTACAAAGCACCACGATGGCTTTGCACTTTTTCATTCAAAGGTTGATAAATACAATGTGGTTGATGCTACACCTTATAAAAGAGATATTATTGAGGACCTTGCAAATGCTTGCAGTAAGCACAATATAAAATTAGGTTTTTACTATTCACAAGACCTTGACTGGCACGAAAAGCACGGCGGTGGTTATCTTTCTAACCATATGGGTTGCTCGGGTGTTACGTGGGATAATAGCTGGGATTTCCCGAATGCAGACGAAAAGAATTTTGATATTTGCTTTGAAAATAAAATATTGCCACAGATAAAAGAGATTATGACAAACTATGGTGATATTTTCACAGCGTGGTTTGATGTGCCTATGACATTAACAGAAAAGCAAAGTAAAATTATCTATGATACAGTTAAATCTCTTCAACCCGATTGCCTTATAAATTCAAGACTTGGTAACGGACTTTATGACTATGTTTCTTTAGGCGATAATGAAATTCCAAAAACTAAAGAAGAATGGGAAAAGCTTTCACAGGTTGATGAAAAAGATATAAACTACCAGAGTATTGACGGCTTCAAGCCGAGTAAATACGGACTTTATGAATCTGCTTGTACTTTAAATAAATCGTGGGGCTTTTCTTATCGTGACCAAGCTTGGATTTCACCAGAAAAATTGGCACAAAACAGAAAACACTTAAACTCACTCGGCATAAATTACCTTGTGAATGTAGGTCCTGACCATTTAGGGAGAATACCGGGACCTTCTATTGAAATTTTGAAGCGAGCTTCAGAAATTTAATTTGGAATTATTGGAAACGCTTCGCGTTTGATTATAATAAAATGGTGATATTTATAAATTACATTTGTGGCGTAAGTGACATAAAAAATAGTTTTCCACAAAAGTAAAAGTTTAAAATAATTAAAACTCTTATAGGCGGCATAAGAGGTTTAAGTTATTTATATAATCCTAATGTTGTTATAACAGAAAGAAGGAATTTTTAGTGCTACAATTAAAAAACATTGTAAAAACCTACGAAATGGGCGACACTACGCAGACCGCCTTAAAAGGCGTTAGTGTAAGTTTTCGTGAAAACGAGTTCGTTTCAATCTTAGGCCAGAGTGGTTCTGGTAAAACTACTCTTTTAAACATTATTGGTGGACTTGACCGTTACACCGATGGTGATTTAATTATTAACGGCATTTCTACAAAGCAATATTCTGATGCAGACTGGGATGCTTACAGAAACCATTCTATCGGTTTTATCTTCCAAAGCTACAATCTTATTCCACACCAGACTGTGCTCTCTAATGTTGAAATGGCACTTACTCTTTCAGGTGTTTCTAAAAAGGAGCGTAAAGAGAGAGCAATAGAAGTTTTAGATAAGGTTGGTCTTTCAGACCATATTAACAAAAGACCTAACCAGATGTCTGGTGGTCAGATGCAAAGAGTTGCCATAGCAAGAGCTTTAATTAATAACCCAGATATTCTTTTAGCAGACGAACCTACAGGTGCGCTTGATAGTGAAACAAGTGTACAGATAATGGATTTATTAAAGGAAATCGCAAAAGATAAGCTTGTTGTTATGGTTACTCATAACCCTGAGCTTGCCGAAAAATATTCAACCAGAATTGTTAATCTTTTAGATGGTCAGATTATAAGTGACACCAATCCATTCGAGCCGTCAGAAATTACAGAAGAAGTTGAGAAAAAAGAAAAGACAAAAAAAGTTTCTATGTCTTTTTTAACTGCACTTTCATTAAGCTTCAATAACCTCAGAACTAAAAAGGCACGTACCATTTTAACGGCATTTGCTGGTTCTATCGGTATTATAGGTATTGCTCTCATTCTTTCTCTTTCTACTGGTATGAGCTCTTATATAGATGAAATTCAAAAAGATACAATGGAGTCTTACCCTATTACTATTGGCACAGAATCTTTTGATATGTTTTCATTAGGTGGCAACAATATGGGCGATGCTATAGAAGATATGGAAGAACGTGAAGAACGTAAAAAGAGAACTGCAGTTTATGCCGATTATTCTTCTATTAAAAGAAGTGATGCTTTCACCTCAAGCTTTAAAACAAACAATTTAACTGATTTCAAAAAATATCTTGATAACCCTGAAAGCGAAATCAATAAATATTTAGGCGAAAACGGCGTTGTTTACACTTATGATGTTAAATTCTCAGCCTTCTCTTATAACAAAGACGAAAAACTTATAGATTCAGACACAGAATTAGAAGACGAAGAAGAAACCCCTAACCTTTTCTCAGGCTTCAGCATTTTCTTCCCAGGAAGTGATGAAACAACTGCAACAAACTTTTCGCAGATGTTAAAAGGTGCAGGTGACGAAGCAATCAGCTCTATAGTAACTGATAACTACGACGTTATTTATGGCACCTGGCCTGAAAAGTATAATGAAATTGTTTTAGTTCTCAACAGAGAAAACAGCATTTCTGCAAAAAAGCTTTACCAGTTAGGTTTTATTACAGAAGAACAATATAGTACTGCTGCAGAAAACATTAAAAATGGCAAGGAAGCAAAAGATATTATTTTAAAATATAACGAAATCTGTGAACACGAATACTTTTTAGTTCCTACTTGTGATATGTATTTAAAAAATGAGAATGGTACTTTCACAAAAATGGAAAACTATTCTGATTACGAAAAAGAGCTTACAGAAAATAAAGTCAAGCTTAAAATTGTTGGTATAATCCGTCCGAAGGAAGAAGCTGAAAACACAACTATTTCTTCAACACTTGCTTACACATCTTTACTTACAGATTACATAATCAAATACACAAACAACAGCGAAGTTGTAACTGCTCAGAAAAAAACTCCTTCTATAAACGTTTTAAGTGGCACTAAATTTGATGCTTCTACAGAAGAAGAAAAATTAGAAGAAACAAAAAATTATATAAAATCACTCGATGAACAAGGCAAGGCAAATCTTTACAGAATGATGATTCTTTCAGGTCAGTCTGACAAAGAAGCTGGTGTACCATCATTCTCTATGCCTTCTATTCCAGATATTCCTTCAGCACCACAAGGCACAGTAACACCAGAAACAACTCTTCCAGTTGCGCCTGAAACTACTTTGCCTACGCCACAAATACCTGAAACAACGCTTCCAACAGAAAGTGATACGACTACCGAAGTGGTTACTACACCTGAACAGGGAATCATAGCACAGCAACAAGAGGCTTTAAATAAAGCACAGGCTACTATTGGTATGCAACAAGGCGCTTTAACAAATGCACAACAGGTTATTGCAGGTCAGCAAAGTGCTTTAGCTCAATCTCAATCACAGCTTGTTATGCTCACCGACCTTTTGAAGCGAATTCAATACGCTATGAATGAAATGGCGTCTATGACAGAAGAATCAAAATTAGCCGATAAAATGGATGAATGGTTAGAAAACTCCGCAGATAACGAAATGCTTCTTACAATTTATGACCAGTATATAGGCGAAGCTACATTTGATGATAATATGACTGAATTCGGCTCTATAAGCTACGATGCACCATCATCTATAAGCATTTATACTGACAGTTACGAAGATAAGGACAGCGTTGCTCTTTGCATTGAAAATTATAATGCAAAACAAGATGAGGACTCAAAAATTACTTATACCGATTACATTGCATTAATTACTTCATCTGTTACAACTATCATAAATGGTATTTCTTACGTACTTATTGCATTCGTTGCAATATCTTTAGTTGTTTCTTGCATTATGATTGGTATTATAACTCACATCTCAGTTATGGAAAGAACGAAGGAAATTGGTATTCTTCGTGCTTTAGGCGCTTCAAAAAGCAATATTTCACAAGTTTTCAATGCCGAAACATTTATTATTGGTTGTTGCTCAGGCTTAATAGGAATTATTATTTCACTTTTATCTTTACACCCAATAAATGCTATTATAAGCCTTCTTACTGAAATAACAGACCTTGATGCAAAACTCCCATTTGGTGCTGCAGTAATTCTTATAATAATAAGCATTATAATTACAATTATAGGTGGCTTGATTCCATCAAGAAAAGCAGCAAAAAAAGACCCTGTTGTAGCCTTGAGAACTGAATAAAATGCAGAATTCAAAATTCAAAATGCAGAATTTCGGAAACGCTTCGCGTTTGATTACAATTTAATATAAATAACAAAAACTACATTCTATCGTTTTACCTTAAATGACAGAATGTAGTTGTTTTATAATATTATAATAGCGTCGCAGACCCTTTAATTACACATTACGAATTACTTTCCAAGTTCTATAGTTCTTTCGTAAGAACGGCTAACTGCATTCATAACATCTGCTCTGAATGAGCCGTTTTCGAGTGCATTGACACCCTCTATTGTGCTACCAGCAGGGCTACAAACAGCGTCTTTTAATTTTCCAGGGTGCTCGTTTGTTTCAAGCACCATTTTTGCAGCGCCAAAGAGAGTTTCTGAAGCATAAAGAAGTGCCTTATCTCTTGGTAAACCACATTTAACGCCACCATCTGCAAGTGCTTCAATAAACATAAACACAAATGCAGGGCCACAACCAGAAATTGCGCTTGCGGCATCAATTTTTGCTTCTTCTATTTTGTCAAGCATACCTGCTTTTTCAAGCGACTTTGTGAATTCACTGAAATCTTCGTCTGTTACGTTTTTATTACCTGTGTAAAGAATCATACCAGCACCGCAGGAAGCTGGGATATTAGGCATAATTCTTATAATCGGGTAGTTACCCTCACACATTTCTTCTAAGTCGCAAAGCTTTACGCCTGCAGCCATAGAAACAATTACAAAATGGTCTTTTCTTGCTTTAAAAATTGGTGCTAATTCGCTACATACAGATTTTAAGACCTGTGGTTTAACGCCTAAGAATATAACATCACATTTTTCGGCAACTTCTTTTACAGTAGTAACATTAACGTTATTTTTATTAGCAAAATCTTTTGCTTTTTCACTATCAGCATCAGAAACATATATATTACCTGCACCAACAGAATTTGCTGCAGCTATTGCTAAAGCGCCACCCATATTTCCACAACCGATAAAACCTATTTTTTTATCCATTTTAACATTCACTTCCTTATCGGATTTGTCCGTCACCCTTGATTATGTATTTATATGTTGTGAGCTCCTCAAGACCCATTGGTCCTCTTGCGTGGAGCTTCTGAGTTGAAATACCCATTTCGCAACCTAAACCAAATTCGCCACCATCAGTAAAGCGTGTTGAAACGTTAACGTAAACAGAAGAAGAATCAACACCTTTTACAAATTTATCTGCAGCTTCTTTGTTTTCTGTAACAATCGCTTCACTGTGCATTGTTGAATGAAGTGAGATATGCTCTACTGCTTCGTTTACATCCTTTACAACCTTTACTGCTAAAACATAATCTAAAAATTCTGTATCGAAGTCATTTTCGCCTGCATTTTTACCATCAATTATTTTTGAAGCGTTTTCGCAAAGGCGAAGCTCAACTTTGTTTTCACTTCTATTATCAACAAGTCTTTCTTTTACTAATGGCAAAAATTCATTTGCAATTTTTTCATTTACAAGTAAAACCTCCATAGCGTTACATACAGAAGGTCTGCTTGTTTTTGCATTTTCAATTATATTAAGTGCTTTATTAAAATCTGCATCGCAATCAATGTAAATGTGACAGATACCTGTACCTGTCTGAATGCAAGGTACTTTTGCATTTTCTGTAACTGCTTTTATAAGACCAGCGCCACCACGTGGAATAAGCAAGTCAACAAGACCAACTGCATTCATTAATTCATTAGCGCTTTCTCTTGTTGTATCCTGAATGAGATTTATAAGGGTTTCTGGAAGATTTAATTCCTTTAAGCCCTTACGCATAGCATTCACTATTGCATTAGCAGAAGCGAATGCTTCTTTACCGCCACGAAGCACACACACGTTACCGCTTTTTAAAGCAAGTGCCGCAGCATCTGAAGTAACGTTTGGTCTGCTTTCATAAATAATAGCAGTAACGCCCATTGGAACTGTTGTTTTTTCAATTACTATTCCGTTTGGTCTTTCTACTCTGTTTAACACCTTGCCAACAGGGTCAGGTAACGCTACAACTTCTCTTATGCCGTTTGCCATACCCTCAATACGCTCTCTTGTTAAAGCTAATCTGTCGAGCATAACGTCAGAAATTGTACCCTTTGCTCTTTCTAAATCGCTTTTATTCGCAGTTAAAATTTCATCTGCATTTTCAATTAATGCATCTGCCATTTTAAGAAGAGCGTTATTTTTTTCTTCTGTAGAAAGTGAAGCAAGCAATGTTTTAACCTTTTTTGCTTCAATTAAAATTTCTTTTGTTGTTATCATTATTCACACCTGAATCTTGTACCAATTTTTTTACCATCAACTATATCATAAAGCACAGAAGGCTTTGCACCATTTGCAATAACCATTTCTGTACCTTTTGAAAGACAAAGTTTTGCAGCGTTAAGCTTTGTAGCCATACCACCTGTGCCAAGTGAAGACCCTTTGCCACCGCCTAATGCTTCAATCTCTGGTGTAATTTCTGTTACAAGAGATATAAGCTGGGCATTTTCATCTTTATGTGGGTCATTTGTATAAAGACCATCAATATCAGAAAGAAGAATCAACATATCTGCTTTCATACTTACAGCAACAATTGCACCTAACGTATCGTTATCACCAACTGCAATTTCCTGAGTGGAAACTGTATCGTTTTCGTTAATAACTGGTAAAACGTTAAGCTCTAAAAGTCTGTTCATTGTATTCTGAATATTGTGGTAGCGTTCATTATCTTCTAAATCAAGACCTGTTAAAAGAATCTGAGCCACTGTGTGATTATACTCTGAAAAGAGCTTGTCATAAGTATACATAAGCTCACACTGACCAACAGCCGCAGCAGCTTGTTTTGTTGGCATATCCTGTGGCTTCTCTTTTAAAGAAAGCTTGCCAACGCCCATTCCGATAGCACCAGAAGAAACTAAAATCATTTCGTGACCTGCATTTTTAAGGTCGCTTAAAACCTTGCAGAGCTCTTCTACGTGACGGATATTTATATTACCTGTACTATGTGCTAAAGTCGATGTTCCGACTTTTACTACTATTCTCATTCTTTCGTTTCCCCATTTTCTTCTGTACCAGCCCCGGTACGTTCTTTTAATTTACCTGCTCTTGAAACTGCTAAATCTTCCATCATTTGTGTGCGTACCTTACCATTTACGTTAAAGAACATAAGTGAAAGACCTTTACAGGTTCTGCCTATTGCAGGTGCTAAAGTAAATACAGTCCATATAGCCTGAAGCATTTTCGGGTCAGTTTGTGGAATAACAACCCCGTGTGAGTTAAGAAGTGGTTGATATTTTATAGCAGCAATTATAAAGCCACTTAAAATTGAAGAAACGTTATTACCAACCAATGTGATATAACCCATTGCAGCACTCATCATACCCTCGTTACGAATACCTGTTTTCCACTCAACGTAATCGTACATATCACCAGTTAAAGCAGAGTTACAATATCTCTGAACACTGTTCATAGCACCCGCTAAGGTGAGCTCAAATACAATAATTATAAGATTAACAAAAGTATTTTCTGTTGGTGCATAACCTATTAAATACATTACAAGGTAAACAACACCACAGTAAAGGTAGCTTAAAACTGCAAGATTTTTAAGACCGATTTTCTTAGTCCACTTTGTAGCGAATGGCAAAACAAAGTAGCTTGGAAGCCCTGTAAATATACCAGAAATAGCAGCATTTGAAAGCTTACCAGTACAGTTAAGCCAGAAGTAGTTTGAAACATTCTGACCAACTGCTTTACCCATACCAAAGAAGTTTTTAATAAGTAAAACCCACATTGGTCTGCAAGAAGCAACCTGTTTTACAGATTTAAAAACAGAAGTGCTTTTCATTTCATCACGTGAAGCAAGTGGTACACGCTCTTTTAAAGTAAAGAAGCCGTAAATTCTGAATATTATTACCATTGCAATAAATACCAAGGCACCGCCCAAATAAATGCTCCTTGTCGGTATTGTTCTTGGCAGATAGTCAACAAAGAACGGGAACAACGACGGCAACCACACGCCCAATAAATCGGCGTAGGTATCAGTTGCAATAAGCTTATTTCTTTCGTTAACGTTTGGTGTTAAGTTATAAAGAATTGCTGTATATGCAGGTCCATAAAATGAGTTTGAAATAGAACCAACATATTTAATAAAGAAAAACCATACAAAAAGTGCAACCTGAGAAAGTCCCTGTGGCAAAATCCACGGAACAAGATTTGAAAAAATCCAGAATGGTAACGTTAAAACAAAATAAGGTCTTACTCTGCCCCAACGTGTACGTGTTCTGTCTAATATAGGACCAGAAATAGCGTTGTCAAATGTGTCAAGAATACTGCACACCGAATCTGCAAGGCTCAACGTAACCGGACTTACACCCTGGAACGTAGTGTTATAGAAAAACATATTGTTACCAGAGAAAGTTTCCCAGTTTTTGTCACCAAAACCAGAGATTATGTAAGCAGCCATTTCTCTTGGCCCAAGATATTCTTTTTCTTGCTGTTGTTTCTGTTTTTCGATATCCTCTTGTGAAATCTGAGTAATCTTCTCAACTGTTTCTGCCATAAGAACTCACCACCTGTTTAAGTAAAATTTATTTTATAAAATCTTCTAATTCTCTTTTTAATCTTGCTACGGGTAAACCTACAACGTTAAAGTAATCGCCCTCTATACCTTTAACTAAAAGACCACCCTTGCCCTGAATGCCGTAGCTACCAGCTTTGTCATAAACTTCACCGGAGTCTATATATTCATAAATTTCTTCGTCACTCAACTCATAAAACGTGACTTTAGTTTCCTGACTGAAGGTTTTTTCTCTTTCACCTTTTATGATTGTAACACCAGTGAATACTGAATGTGTATTACCACTTAAGGTGCGAAGCATTGAAAAAGCAGCTTCTCTTGATTTTGGTTTACCTAAAACGTTATTATCAAGGCACACAATAGTATCCGCCGAAACAATTATATCATTTTTAAACTGCTCTTTAACAGCTTCACCCTTGATTTTTGAGAGATATTCAGCAATTTCTCTGCCGACTAAACCATCTTTGATTGTTTCATCACAATCGCAGGGATTTACTATTATATCTTCTGTTATCATTTTAATAAGCTCTTGCCTTCTTGGCGAAGCAGATGCAAGTATAATTTTCATATAATCCCCACTTTCGATAGTTTTTTGCAATATTTTGATGTTTTAAATCAAATTACATTAAAGAAATGTATTTTTTAAGAGTATTAAGTCCCCACTCACACGCCATTCGTGGTTCTTCGTGACCTTCAAACTCTAAAGTTACAAAATAATCATATCCTGCATTTTTTGCAAGTGAAAGACATTGGAATACAGGCACATCACCGTGACCTAAAACTGCACCTCTTAAATGATTACCTCCACGTGTGGTAAAGAAGCCATCTACTGGTGCTATATTGTTACCGCTCTTTACGTGGAAATCTTTAGCGTGAACAAATGAAACATAAGGCATTAGCTTACCGAATGCAACAACAGGGTTTTCATCTGCACAAAGGAAGTTACCCATATCAAGAAGCAAGCCGAAGTTGCTATCATTAACACCAGTTACAATTTTTTCTACTCTGTCGCTATCCTGACAGAAATAGCCGTGATTTTCCATCATAGTACGAATACCCTTTGTTTTAGCATACTCAGTAACAGCCTTACAGCCTTTAATTAAATATGGTAATGCTTCATTGAAGCCCTTTGTTTTTCTATCTTCACCCTGAAAACCTGAAGTACCATCATGGCGCATACCAGTAACACCTAATGCACTTGCCACGTCCACTTCATATTTAAGGCGTTCAATTTCTTTTTCAATATCGTTATTTAAAAAGTCTGCACCAATAGAATATTGAACAGGAGTAATACCCACTTTTTTACACTCTTCATTTAATTCTTTTGCATATTCTATTTTATCTTGTCCGTCAGGTGTATGAATTTCTGCAAACTCAATACCATGGAAACCAATTTCTTTTGCTATTTTAATAAGATCTTTTTCTGTTACGCCATTTTTACCTACAAGACCAGAAAGACTGTATGTACTAATTGAAAATTTCATAGAGAATTACTCCCTTTCCATTTTTTTTGCATTGTTTTGAATCTCTCAGAGTATTATTATATTAGAGTGAGTCTTTTTTCTCACCAAAAGGAGAGATATTTTTGAAAATTGAAGCCATAAGCGACGAAAAAATTCTCGTTGCTCTTTCCGATAAAGATATGGATGAATTAGAGATAACGTATGACGAAATGGATTACTCAAATATAGAAACACGAAGAGTTATATGGACTATATTGGATGAAGCAAAGCGCTCATTAGGCAAACCACTCGACACAGAGGGTAAAATCTTAATTGAAGTAACACCGAGTGATGATGGTGGTTGCATTATGTGCTTTACCGCTATGCCATCTGCAGATTATAAATCCAGAAAAAAGCTTGTTATGAAAAAAGAAATTGAACCACTTCTTTTTAAAGCACTCGATGAAGATGCATTTTTAGACACCCTCGAGCTTCTTAAACCTTTGACGGATTTATATAAAAGCTTTCATATATATCTTTATAAAAAAAATATTTATTTTGTAATTTACCCCGAAATATCAAAAGCCGATAAAATCGCTTACATATTGAGTGATTTTGGCGATGTGCTTTTCGGAGACAGTGAGCTTTTAAGTCATATTTTTGAATATGGCAAAATTTTAAGCCTTTAAAATTTCAATCGCTTTTTTTACGTCTGGTGACTTGAATATGTAACTGCCAGCAACTAAAACGTTAGCCCCTGCTTTTTTGCAAAGCGAAGCAGTTTCGTTATCTACGCCACCATCAACCTGAATATCAACGTCTAAGCCTTGTCTTTCAATTTCCATTTTTAATTCTGTTACCTTTGGCAACATATCCTTCATAAAGCTCTGACCGCCAAAGCCTGGCTCAACAGTCATAATAAGCACCATTGAAATATCTTTAAGATACGGAAAAACTACGTTTACTGGTGTATTCGGTTTTACTACAAGTGCCGCTTTTTTGTTGGCACTTGTTATTTTTTTAATTGTTTCTTTAATATCGCTGTTGCTCTCAACGTGAAACGATATTAAATCTGCACCTGCTTTAATAAAAGCATCTATATAATCAATCGGATTACTAATCATTAAATGACAATCAAAAACTGCAGAAGTCACTTTTCTTATAGAAGCCACAACAGGAGCACCAATAGAAATATTCGGTACAAAGTGCCCGTCCATAACGTCAATATGAATATACTCAGCACCAGCATCAGTAACCTTTGTAATTTCTTCTGCTAACTTACCATAGTCTGCTGCAAGAATTGAAGGTGAAATTATAATTTTTTCTTTACTCATAAAATAATCCCCTTCTCTTTTGAGATTGTTTTTGATACTTCTCTGTCTTTTACAATCTGATTTCTTAATTCATCTAAATTATTAAACTTCATTTCTTCACGGATTTTTTTAAGAAGATGAACGCTTATATTCTTATCATACAAATCGCCTGTAAAACCTACAATATTAGTTTCGCTTCGTTCTTTAGACAAGCCTTCTATTGTCGGTCTTACACCAATATTTGTTACTGATGGATATTTTTTCCCATCAATAACAGAATATGAAGCATAAACACCATATTGAGGAATAATAAAATCCTCTGTAAAGAACTGATTTATTGTAGGTGAATCAATTGTTCTGCCACGTGCATCACCGTGAACTACTAAAAAATCATAAGAAAATTCTCTGCCTAACATATTATTGGCTTCTTCAATATTACCATTTCTTATAGCGTTTCTTATTCTTGTTGAAGAAACCGGCTCGCCCATATACTCAACAGGGTCACTCACTATAAGCTCAATATTTTCTTTTTCACAAAGAGCTTTAAGGTTTTCTGTATTACCCAAAGCCTTAGAGCCAAAATGATAATTAAAGCCACAGGAAAGTACCGAAGCACCGATTTTTTTTACAATTATTTCGTAAAAGAATTCTTCATAGGTAAGGCTCATTATATCACCAAAATTCAATATAACAGGCTCTACACCCCACGCTTCAAGTAACCTTCTTTTATCTGTTTCTGTTATTAATTCACCAGGCGATTTTTTCTTTAACACCTTCTGTGGATGTTCATTGAATAAAAGCACCTTTGGTTTTCTGTTACTTGCAATAGCATTTTCTATAACCTTTTTGTGCCCTATATGAAAGCCGTCAAAGGTGCCAAGAGCTAATGCTATTCCATTTTTATTTTCACTCATAAATATCTCCTGAACGGATATTTCTATATTATCTTTCTACATATACCCTTTTCACAGTAAGATTTTCACTCTCTGGCAAAATCTCGCCAAGACCTAAAAATTCATTATCACAATAAACTCTTATAAGTCCCAACGGCACTTCACCTTTTAACCTGTTTTTTAAGAGCTCGCCACCATTTTTAAAGCGTACACCCTGTGGCTTTGTAACGTTTATTTTCGGGTATTCTGAAAGAATTTTATCAACAGGAATAATAATCTTTTCTAACTCGTTATTATCTCTGTAATTTTCTAATTCAGCTAACGTGATACATTCACTTTCATTTATTCCACAAGCGAAAGTTCTGTTTAAAGATGTCATTGTAGCACCCGTGCCCAAAGCTTCACCTATATCATAAATAAGAGAGCGTATGTAAGTACCACTTGAACACTCTGTGTAAAGAGAAAACTCATTCTCTGAAATTTTTTCTACATTGAGTTCAAAAATATCACATTCACGTTCTTCTCTTTCTACCTCTACACCCTGACGTGCAAGCTCATATAATCTTACGCCATCCTTTTTGAGTGCAGAATACATTGGTGGAACTTGTTTTATTTTACCCGTAAACTGTGGTAAAACTTTTAAAATATCATCAAAAGAAGCAGTTTTACCAGTTTCTTCTGTAACAGTACCCCAGATATCAAGAGTATCTGTAACAAGTCCAAGTCTGAAGGAAGCTTTATATGCTTTTTTATGAGTCGGCAAAAGCTCAATAAAACGTGTAGCACCACCCAAAGCAACAGGCAAAACGCCTGTTGCCATAGGGTCTAAAGTACCTGTATGCCCACATTTCTTTTCACCGACAATTCCTCTGACACGCTTTACTGCTAAAAACGATGTCATATTTTCTTCTTTTTTTAAAGGAATTATACCAGTCATATTTTTAACATCCTAACGACATACGAATTGACTCTAATATTTTTTCTTTGGTTGCTTCGTAATCTTCTTTAACTTCACAACCAGCAGCGCCAGCGTGGCCACCGCCACCAAGACGTGCACAAATTTCTGATGCATCGATATCGCCCTCAGTTCTTACTGAAATACCGAAAGCACCATTTTGTTTTTCTTTAATTACTGCACCAACTAAAACGCCCTCTATCTGACGTGGTAATGCAGTTATCGGGTAACACTCGTGCTCATTTGAACCACTCTCTTCATACATTTTCTGAGTAATGGTTATAATTGCACATTTGTCATTAAAATGATATTCAAGTGTTTTTCTTGCCAATAAATCAAGCTCTAAAAAGCTCTTTGATTTAGTTTCAAACATAACCTTGTTAATCATCTTTGTGTTAACGCCGATATCTACAAGCTCAGCTACCGCTCTGAATGTTTTTGCATTTGTGTTCTGATAACGGAAACAGCCTGTATCAGTAGAAATACCTGTATAAAGACAGTTTGCAATATACTCGTCAATTTCTACACCTAATTTTTTAATAACTTTAAAAACAATTTCGCAAGCTGCGGCTCTGTCCTGTAAAAGTAATTTTTCAGAGAAATAAGCATTTGACATATGATGGTCAATACAAAGGTTTATTTTGTCGCCATATTCTTCTGCCAAATCGCCCAAAAGGTGAACATCAGCAACATCGACTGCAACGACGAATGGGTTTTCACCCACATCGTCACTCTCAAAGCCTTCAAGCATATAAGAAAAATCTTTAGTTACTTCATCACTGCATTTAAAGGCTCTTTTCTTGCCCATTTTTTTGAGCGCTGCCATCAATGCAAATGCACTACCTAACGTATCACCATCCGGATGCTCGTGTGATAAAACAAGAAAATTGTCATTCTCCTTTAAAATCTCCACACATTGCTTAAGGCCAATAACCATATCTGACTTCCTTTCAAATCAACGAATTTTATTCGTCGTCTTCTGATGAGTCTACTAATCCTTCTAATTTTTTTGCGATATTCATACCATACTCAATAGAGTCGTCAGCAACAAATTTGAGCTCTGGTGCTTTTCTTAAACGAAGTCTTTTGCTTACTTCTCTACGGATAAGACCCGAAGCATTAGTTAATGCTTTAGTAGCTTGCTTCGCAACATCTATTCCTTCAATTGCACTGACATACGCCTTAACGTAAGAAAGGTCGCCAGATACTTCTGCTCTTGAAATACTTATAAGATGCTCAGCTATTCTCGGGTCTTTAAGCTCTCTCATAATTGCGGCAAGCTCTCTTTTAATATCCTCTGCCGCACGGTCTTGTTTATATGTGCCCATATAAAATTCTCCTTTCGTAAGAGAATTAATCTTTGTATTCTTCAACGATATAAGCTTCTAAAATGTCGCCTTCTTTAATATCATTGAATCTCTCAAGTCCGATACCACATTCGTAACCTGTTGCAACTTCTTTAACGTCATCTTTAAATCTTCTTAAAGATGCAATTTCGTCTTCAGAAATAACAATACCATCACGAACAACACGGATTTTTGAGTTTCTTGTAATTTTACCATCGATAACGTAAGAACCTGCAATCATACCAGATGAAGAAAGCTTAAATACGCTTCTTACTTCTGCTTTACCCATTTCAACATCTCTGTACTTAGGAGCAAGCATACCCTTAATAGCAGCTTCAATTTCTTCGATGCAATCGTAAATAACTCTATACATTCTCATTTCAACGCCATCACGCTCAGCATTTGCAACTGCAACTGCATCAGGACGAACATTAAAGCCAACGATAATAGCGTTTGAAGCGTTAGCAAGCATAACGTCGGATTCGTTAACTGCACCAACACCACCATGAATAACTCTTACACGAACTTCTTCGTTAGAGAGCTTTTCAAGACTCTGACGAACTGCTTCAACTGAACCCTGTACGTCAGCCTTAACAATAACGTTAAGGTCTTTGAGTTCACCAACGTTAATTGAGTCGAAGAGTGTATCAAGAGTAACCTTCTGGAATGACTTGAATTGTTCTTCTTTATTGTGTTGTTTTCTCTGCTCAACAAGCTCTCTTGCAAGCTTTTCATCAGATACACAGTCGAACTGGTCACCACCAGTAGGAACTTCTGCAAGACCTGTGATTTCAACAGGAACTGATGGACCTGCTTCATTTACTTTTCTACCCTTGTCGTCTGTCATAACACGAACTCTACCAACTGCAGTACCTGCAACGATAATATCACCAGTTTTAAGAGTACCATTCTGAACGAGTAATGATGCAACAGGACCACGACCCTTGTCGAGTCTTGCTTCAATAACAATACCTTTACCTGCTCTGTTAGGGTTAGCCTTTAATTCTTTCATTTCAGCAACAAGAAGAACTGATTCAAGAAGCTTATCAATATTCATTCTTGCTTTAGCTGAAACAGGAACACATATAACGTCACCGCCCCATTCTTCAGGAATGAGCTC
>JAZNCY010000102.1:0-4295 GCA_045587825.1 Acutalibacteraceae bacterium | reverse complement strand
AAAAAATATCAAAATACTGAAAAAAACTCTTGCATTCGGTGAACAAAGATGTTATTATACTTGCGTTGCCTTGTCTGCAAGGCTAAATCATCCAAAATTTTTAGAAGGAGGTGCAGCTCAATGGCAAAATGCGAATTTTGTGGTAAAGACGTTGCTTTCGGTATTAAGGTTTCTCACTCACACAGACGTTCAAACAGAACTTGGAAACCAAACGTAAAAAGAGTTAAAGCAGTTGTTAACGGTTCTCCACGTAGAGTATATGCTTGCACACGCTGCTTGCGCTCCGGTAAGGTTACACGCGCTGTTTAATGCACAACGCGACTTTACTGTTTAATTAAGAAAAGCAATAAGCATGAAGTATAGCCACGAAGCGTTAGTTTCGTGGCTTTGCTTTTTGTAAATTACGTTGTCAGTTAAAAAATTTGTAAATATTTAATATTGTATAAACATTCCTATTGAATTTCTCTTAAATTTACAGTATAATTATTTTATATATCATTATTTCAAATCAGAAAGGATGCTCTGATGAAAAGATTTAGAACGATTTCTGTTCTTCTTGTGTCGCTTTTAGTCTTATCTGTGGTAATTCTTCCGAACTCACCTAAGGCTGAAGCACTTCAAGAACAAACATATAAAAATGATGTTCCTGCATTAGCACCAAAAAGTGATTTTCTTTACAGAACTCAGAACAACAAAATTTTCATCACTAAATATATAGGAACTAACGAAAAAATCATAATTCCTGAAACTATTGATAATTTACCTGTTTTTGCAGTTACTTCAAAGGCTTTTGCAGATTCTGGAATTACTTACATTAAATTACCTGCAGCTCTTGGCAATTTAGCAAGTAATGCCTTTAATGAATGTGACACACTTTTAAGAATAGATGTTGATGACTCTAACCCTTATTTCTGTTCTGTTGATGGCGTTGTTTACAGCAAAGACAGAACAATTCTTAAAGCATTCCCTGCGGGCAGAGGTGGTGACTTCACAATTCCAAATGGAGTTACAACTGTTTCTAACTTTGCTTTTTACCGTTGCTATCAGGTAGAAAACATTAATATGTATAACACTGTTACTTCTATTGGTGAAAGAGCTTTTTCTTTCTGCTGGAATTTAAGAAGTGTTCGTTTCAGCGATAATCTTGAAACAATCGGTGCTTTAGCATTTTCACATTGTGATGATTTGACTGAGCTTCGTCTTCCAAAATCTATTAAATCTATTGGCACAGATGCTTTCCTTGGAAAAATAAACTCTAATGACAGTTCAAAAGAATATTATCTTATCGACGGCGTTTACGCTCTTAAAGGCTCATACCCTGCAAGATATATCAGATCATTAGGTCTTAATTACATCAACTCAAGCCCTACCCTTACAAACGTTAAAGCAGGTGTTACAATTACAGATATAGAGAACGTTATTCCTGCTGGTACAGAGCTTAAGGTTGATGTTCACCCGCTTTCTTCTGTAGATGCTGACTTTTCTGACTTGAAATATACAGAAGGCTATGTGTTAGATATTTATCTTTCTAAAAATGGCAGTGTATCTGTTCCTACTGGCGAATTCAGAATTAATTTTGATAATTCTTCAAAGAATCTTATTCCTACTGCCACAAAGGTTTTCACTACAAAAGTTGGTGATGTTGAAATTCTTACAAATCAACCTGACCTTAAGAGCACCACTTTTGAAACAGATACTTTAGGAACATACATAGTTCTTTTATCAAACGATTTCTCTTTAAAGGGTGACGCTAACGGCGATGGTGCTGTTACCCTTACCGATGCACGAATTGCTCTTCTTGCTTCTGCAAATATAGTAAAGCTTACAGATGAGCAAATTAAAACCTGTGATTTTGTTACCGCTGGTGCTGACAAAAACGTAATTACTACTGCAGATACAAGAGCTATTCTTCGTACTGCAGCTGGAATAAAATAATTAATCAATTAAAACTTGAGGAGGACAATATAATGATAGGTCTTGGCAAATGGCAAGCAGAAATCAATAATATTATTTTCAAAGGTTCTGCTGTTTTTACAATCGCTGATAACAATGGTGAATATAAAATTTCACTTGAACTTCCTGGTGAAGATTTAGGAATTTCTGATATTGCTATCAACAACATTCAGGAAGATGGCGACACATTAACTGGTGAAGCAAAAGTTGATATTCTTCCTGGCGATAAGCCTTGTGAAATTTCACTTACATTCACAGATGATGTTTGTAATGGTTTCTTAAAGGTTCCTTTCATTGGCAAAATCAAAGTTAAAGATGCTAAGAAAATTGGCTGATTAAAAAAACATTTAAGGCGTTGCGGAAGTAACGCCTTATTTTTTTTGCAACATATACTTGCTTTACTCTTAGAGTGTGAGGTGCTATACTCAAATTAAAGAATGGGAGTGACACAATGGCAAACATAAGTAAAAACATAAAAAGGCTCAGAAAGCAAAACAATTTAACACAAGATGCACTTGCTGAAAAGCTTTTTGTAACAAGGCAGACTGTTTCTTATTGGGAAACAGGCAGAAATCAACCTACACTCGATATGTTAGGTGATTTAGCCGAAGCTCTAAACTGCAGTCCGCTTGACATAATCGGTACAAAAAAGCAAAAATTGACACACGAGCATTTTGTTGCACTTGTTTTCGAGAATGAAGAATTGTTTTACAACATCACAAACGATATTTTACACTCCCCTTATCTTTGTGAAATTGCCATTAAGAACACCATTCTTGAAGCATTCAGTAAAATGGATGAATTAAGCGCTGATTCATTTATTGAGAGCTTTACCGGTAAGCTCAGAGCTGAATGTGAAAAATTAAAACAACAAGAGTCGACTGAAAAAGGAGTGAAAACCAATGATTAATAATAAAAATAACATCCCTGACGGTTTTCACAATGCCGTTATGGATGCCTTCAAGGAGATTGACACTATGAGTAACAGCAAAAAACAACAAAATAAAACCCGAGTATTAAAAATAACTGCAGTCGCTGCGGTTTCAGCAATTCTCTTAAGTGTTTCTGCATTTGCTTACACTGAAATAAGTGAATGGCTCGAAAAAACAGGAAGATATTCTGCTACCGTCAATAATTCTGAAATTGATTATAACGAAGCACCTGAACACGTTAAATTCGAATTAGGTTATCTTTCAGATGATTTTTCTGTATTAGAAGCACCATATAAATATAATTATAAAGGTGGCTCGGGACTTTCATTTAATATTTTTAAAATGGATGCACCTAACAAAAAAGAATATAAAAACGTTATAAACACAGAAAAAACTACCTTTGGCGAAAACGAAGCTGAAATTCTCACTCTTAACGAGAATGAAATGAGTCTTGCGCTTATCTATTTTAAAAATCAGGGCGTTGTGGTTGAATGCTTCTTCAATAACCATATTCCACGGGAAGAACTCAACAAAGTTCTCGGCAATTTAAAGGTTGTTGAAGCAACAAAAGAAGACAGCTTCGTTTACGATTACGAAAGCGTACCGCATTCTGAAGCGTTTATTGCTGACACCCCAGAAACTGAAAAAATTATAAAATTCGGCGAAGTTTGTGAAAACGGTTGGGACTTTGAAAATAATGCTTACTACAATATTAAAGTTGTAAAAGCAGAAGTACTTGACAATGTAAATGGTATTGATGAAAAATACATTCGTTCTCTTAATGAGCTCAACGAAGTAACAAGTAGCGACGGTACTTTAAAAGGCTACAACCGTGAAGAAATTATTTATGGTGATGGTGTAAACACAATAGATACAATTAAAGACGTAACTTTCGTAGAAAGAAAGCTTGTTGCAGTAACTATTGAAGCAACTAA
Organism: Acutalibacteraceae bacterium; assembly: GCA_045587825.1. Classification (GTDB taxonomy): domain Bacteria; phylum Bacillota; class Clostridia; order Oscillospirales; family Acutalibacteraceae; genus DTU089. The sequence continues at coordinate 475 of JAZNCY010000102.1, read as the reverse complement.
CATAAATAATACTGCAGGGTCATTAAGCTGCTCAACATACGATTTAGTTAATACTTCAAACACTTCTGTTACAGATGAAGCTTTTGCTGTTGTTTCAAAAAATGACGCAGATTCAAGATTTTACTTTGTATCTGTTGAGGCAGATAGTCAGAAACAGGTTACTATTTATTATCTTGTGGATGGTGACGTAGATTTTAACAATCTCTATTTACAGGTAAATAATCTTTACACACAAAACAAACGTAACACAAATTCATTGTTAGAACTTGATTTTTAAATGTATCAACCCCAACAGTTCACAGAAAACTGTTGGGGTTGGTTTCTATTTACCCTGATAATAAACCGTCTGATTTTCTTCCACCGAAGAAGTAAGCCACACGTTACCGCCGATAACACAGTTATTACCGATTTTGGTGTCACCACCTAAAATAGTAGCATTCGCATAAATTACGACGTTGTCGCCAATATCCGGGTG
>JAZNCY010000101.1:0-2708 GCA_045587825.1 Acutalibacteraceae bacterium | reverse complement strand
CCCCTCACCTTTAAATCTTGTTGACAAAAGAAACATTATGTGCTATACTTGGAAATATAAAGGAGGTTCATCTATGAACGTTAGTAATAACCAAATCTATTTTAACATCAAAGACAACCAGGTTTCGATAAAGTCCAGAGGCCCGATGTCCCTTGAAGACCTAATCCAGGTGACTATGACTGGACTCCTCGGCGGTATGAACGCTTGTCTCAAAGCCGCCAAAGACTCAAATGAAGAAAAACAGCTCAAAGAGTACATATATGACCGATTCAATTTGGCCGCTTCCCGAACTCTTGAAATCTTTGCACCTGAAATAGAGATGCGTCCGTCTCTTACAACCGACGCTATCCGTAAAGCAGAGAATGAGCTTCTTATGGAAGAAATCAAAAAGGCTGAGGCCGATGAGAACTATACGGTAAAATACTAATGCGAACAGTTAAAGTAACTTTACCGAGAACACTTAAAACTTTAGAAGTTCACATTTTCTCAGACTGGCACATCGGAGATAAACACTGCGATATGGAAGACATCAGACGCAGCATTAAACAGGTAAAGGAAAAGCCCAATGCTTACGTTATATTAAATGGAGACCTGCTTAATAATGCTACGAAAACTTCTGTCAGCGATTGCTACGCAGAACAGCTTACACCAATGGAACAGATACACTTGGCTGTTGAGCTGCTCAATCCAATCAAAGACAAAATATTGATGGCTACCACAGGTAACCACGAAAGCCGTTCATATCGCACCGATGGGCTTGACATTACAGCAATGGTAATGGTACAGCTGGGACTTGAAGACAGATACTGCAGGGAAGGCGGTATGTTGTTTCTAAAGTTTGGTGAACAAGCTAACCATAGAGCCAGAAACACCAGTAACCCGAATATAAAAACTCAGATGCTTTATTCGATATATGCGACTCACGGTAGTGGCGGTGGTAGAAAAGAAGGTGCTAAGGCAATACGCCTAGCAGATATGGCAAGCATAATTGATGCAGACATCTACGTACATAGCCACACACACCTGCCACTTATTATGAAGCAAGCATTTTACAGAACTGATATGAGTAACTGCAGCGTTAGACTGGTGGACAAATTATTTGTAAACACTTCTGCGAAACTACGTTACGGGGGTTACGGTCAAACTTTCGAGTTTAAACCATCCAGCACAGCTAACCCTGTGATTCATCTAAACGGAGAACGCAGAGAGTTTACAGCAAACTTATAAAAAGAGGTGTTGCACTTTGCAGATAACAAGAGACTACAGTAGATGCCCAAGGTGTAATGCACCAACGCATAAGGCCATAGCCTTTAATGGGGCAGAGTCTGAGTTCTGGTATGAATGTGATAAGTGCAACACCTTTATCAATACATATATACCACAAGAACATCAAGCTGCAGTACATAGAGACGGGCACCGTATAACAGGTAACTTTGGAGGTTACGGTTCGGGTAAGACACTGACCTCCCGTGAGGAATTGTACAAACACATCTTCCTAACGCCTAACGGTAATACACTGATTGGTGCGAACGTTGCATCACAGTACGAGCAGACCATAAAGAGAGATATAGAGGCTGACTTACCCAAAGCCTTTTTCAGAGACTACTCCACACAGAAACAGTGGTACGATTTAATTAACGGACACCGTATTATCTACCGACCATTCGACGACCCTGAAAAACTCAGGTCATACAACCTGTCTATGTTTATTATAGTCGAGGCGTCTGAGGTAAAGCAGGCTTCGTTCACACAGCTTAAGTCCCGTCTTAGAAATGATGCGGCACTTTTACCTGACAGAAACGAAGACGGTAGTATAAAAGTACGGTATACATCTAAAGGTGTACCGATACCGATTATCAAAGCCAGTTGGCTTAAAGGCATTATTGAATCGAACCCTGCAGCGGGTTGGATAAGAGCAGACGTTCTGCTTAAATCGTCTGACATACAAAAGCACGGTAACAACCTTGAATCTTATGCCGTAGCTAAAGACGTAATGGACCCTGCCATATCCACACACGTAACTTCCGCTGAGTGTAATGAATTCTTACCATCAGACTTTATTGCAACACTAACCAAGAACAAACCAGCTTGGTGGATTGCACGTTATGTAAATGGTAGCTTCAGTTACGCAGAAGGCTTGGTATATCCGACGGCGGTAGCTTCGGTAGTACCGTACTTTGAAATACCGAAGTGGTGGAAGCGTATCGTAGCCTACGACTACGGTTTGGTAGATAAATCTGCTTTCATTTTCGGAGCAGTTGATGAAACAGCAAATCTACTGTATATATATAAGGAAATAATTACTGAAAACAAAAACATAGAAGACCTGGCCAAGCTTTATCACGAAGGTGTAGCTGATATACCGAGTGGCGGTATGATATGTGCACCAATCATCGACCCCAAGTCAGGTCCCAAGCGAGACTACGATAAGAAGACTCTATCAGACCACTTCTTAGAGTACAACATCGCATTCCAGCCTGGTGATATAAACGTTGATGCACGTATCTTTCGACTTAATACTTATTTCGTTTCTGAGCGTATTAAGGTAATGGACAGTTGCCCCTACCTTATAAGCGAACTTGCGGATTATAAGTTTAAGACGGACGAGAACGCAGAGAACGGATTGCAAGCAAAACCAGAAGATAAAAACAACCACGCAATCAATGCACTTGAGTGGATTGTTATGAAGCTTCCTGCTGACCCCAAGA
>JAZNCY010000100.1:0-5522 GCA_045587825.1 Acutalibacteraceae bacterium | reverse complement strand
GCAATAGAAAAAGCAAAATTTTTCCTTAACCAGCGTGGATATAAAAATATAAAAGAAAGCTATTATGCCGTAACCGATGGTATTATGACAATTAACTTCGCTTTTTATGAAAATAATATAACCTATTACACCGATTTAATAAAGGTGAGTGTAGCGCTTGATAATGGTGAAATAACAGCCTTTGATTCTACGGGTTATCTTATGAATCACACTAAAAGAAATGATGTTGTTAAAAAGAAATACACAATAGACGAAGCAAAAAAGCTTCTTAATACTTCACTAAAGGTGAAATCGTCAAAAGAGGTTTATATTCCAACAGATTTCGGAACAGAAATTTTTGCTTACGAATACCATTGTGTAGCACCTGATGAGAAAGAAATTTTAGTTTATATTAATCCAGAAACAGGTGTAGAAGAGGATATTTTAATACTTCTTTACAGCGATAACGGAGTTCTTACAAAATAACAGTAATAAAAAAGAATATTTGTGAAAAAATAAAAAAGAAAGGATGTGAAATCAATGAAAAAGATTATAACACTCTCAGTTGCAATTCTTTGCGTGGCTTTAGTAGCAGTTTTATTCTATGGCTGTGGTAACGATGCAGAGGATATGACAACAACTACTATTACTACAACTGAAAACACAACCTCCGATACAACAGATATTATGACTTTACCTGATGTTAGCAATGGAGTAGTTTCTGATGTTTCAGGTGAAAATGAAAACGGATTGTTAGGCGATATTGTAACTGACGTATCAGAAGGCGTTTCAGAAGGTGCTCAAGATATGAGAAATGCAATGAGATAAAACTAAAAAGAACTGAAAAATCCTCAGGATTTCTCAGTTCTTTTTAATGTTCTTAAATATTCTTTTTGTTCTTTTGTAATTCTGTAACTTTCAATAGCCTTCTGGATGGTTTTATTATGTACCCATAAAGGTAATTTTTTGTTTTCTATAAATTTAATTGCAGTGTCATGCACTTTTGCGAGTGCAGTAGCAAAGTACCACGCAATCATCATATTTACATAATATTCGTCTGATTGTATTTTTGATATTTTAGTCATATATGACTGGTTGAAGTTATCGTCAAGATAATAAGTCATATACATTTTGATTGCAAAACGAATTGTATATGGGTGTGTAGAATTAAGCCATCTGTCAAGCTGCTCTGGTAAAATATCAATATGCTTTTTAAAAATTTTAATGCTCATTATGTCACAAACTGCCCAGTTGTCAACGTAAGGTAAAAATTCATTTAAAGCGTTTATTGTAGCATCATAAGTTTTGATGTTTTCTATTAATAAAGCGTGTAAAATATTTTCTTCAAGATATTTATGTGGTAATGAGTTTAAAAAGGCAGCTGCAAGGTCAGAATTTTTAATTTCTTTTGTGTATTTTCTTAAAACAGGAACTCTTACACCAATTACATTTTCTTTGGGTATATTGGGGATAAGCTTGCTGTTAAACTCTCTGTATTCTTTATCCTCGAAAGAAAATAAATCACTAAGTATTTTATTCATAAAATCACCACCTTTATATTACCATTTTTTAGCTTCTTTGTAAATTGACTTTTTAGTATAATTATGGTAGATTTATTTTATATTAAAATAATCTCTTAAAGGTGAATTATTATGAGTAAAAAAAGAAAAAATAATAAAAAGAAAGCTGCAAAAAGAAATAATAAAAAAATCTTGAGCAAGATTATTAAAACTCTTGCTTTATTACTTGCAGTTTTAGTTGTAATTATGCTTGGTGCAACTGTTTTGTGTTATGCTTCAAGTGGCGAAGCACCAGTAAAAGAAGAAATGACCAACCCGTTTATTAAAACGGATAAAACCTTTGTTTCAGCTCATCGCTCAGGTGCAGATATTGCTCCTGAAAATACAATGATGGCGTTCCAGTACTGTGTAGAAAATGAGAACTTCAATGTTGATACATTTGAGTTTGATTTACATATTACAAAAGATGATAAGCTCATTCTTCTTCACGATGATACGTTAGACAGAACAACAAATGCAGTAGAAGAATTCGGCTACGAAGAAGTGAAGCCGAGTACAAAAACTTATGAAGAATTAAGCGTTCTCAATTTTGGCGAGAATTTTGAGACATTAGAGGGCGAATATCCTTACAGAAATCTTCGTGGTGATGAAATACCAGAAAACCTTAAGGTTGTGCTTTTAGATGAAGTGCTTGATTATCTCCAGGCTAATGGCGATTTTACATATATTATCGAAATTAAAGATAAGGGCGAAAACGGTTTTAAGGCAGCGGATGAGCTTTACAGAATTTTAAAAGAGAAAAATTTACTCGAAAAAGTAGTTTTCGGTACATTTAATGGTGACGTAACAAAATACGTTGACGAAAATTACCCTGATATGCTCCGTTCTTCATCTATTGTAGAAGTAGTTCTTTTCTACTTAGCGGCAGCTTATAATATTGAATTGAATGAAAGCTTTTATAAGTTTGATGCATTACAGATTCCTACAAATCAATACGGACTTTTAATGCTCGGTTCAGAAAGAGTTGTTAACTATGCTCACAGACATAATTTAGCAGTTCAGTATTGGACAATAAATGATGAAGATGAAGTAAAAAGACTTTCAGAAATCGGCGCAGACTGTATTATGTCTGACGTTCCTGATATGGCTTATGATGTTATTAACAAATAATTAAAAGGTGATGGTTTCATCACCTTGTTTGTTATTTATAAAGAAGTTTTTATGGTTAAAGATATGACAAAAGGCAATCCTATGAAAATAATCATAAGATTTTGCCTTCCTTTAATGCTCGGTAATCTGTTTCAACAATTTTATAATATGGCAGATACAATTATTGTTGGTAAATTTGTTGGTAAAACCGCACTTTCTGCAGTTGGCTCTGTTGGTGCTTTGAACTTTCTTGTTATCGGTTCAATAATTGGTCTTTGCACAGGCTTTGCAATTCCTATTGCACAAAGCTTTGGCGCACAGGATTTTAAAAAATTAAGAAAAATTACTGCAAATATTATTTATACAGGAATAACAACAGGCGTTATTCTTACAATATTAGCAGTAGTGTTTACAAAACCACTTTTAAGAATTTTAAATACACCAGACGATATCTTTACAGATGCATATAATTATATAGTTATAATTTTTGCTGGCATCGGCGCTACAATGCTTTATAATATTTTAGCAGGTATTATCCGTTCTTTAGGTGATAGTAAAACTCCATTATATTTTTTGATTTTTTCATCGTTTTTAAATATCGGCTTGGATTTACTACTTATAATAGTTTTTAAAATGGGTGTGAAAGGTGCAGCAATAGCAACAGTAGTCTCACAGCTCGTTTCGGGTGTGCTTTGCCTTATATTTGTAATTAAAAATTACCCTATGCTTCATTTTCAGAAGGGTGATATAAAAATTGATTTCAAATGCATAAAAGAGCTTATAGGTAATGGTGTTCCAATGGCGCTTCAATGCTCAATAACTGCAGTGGGCTCTGTAATGCTTCAATCGTGTGTTAATACATTAGGTTCAAATGCTATTGCGGCAATGACAATCGGCGGTAAAACACAGCTTATGATAGTTTTACCATCTGAGACAATCGGTATTACAATGGCAACTTATTGTGGGCAGAATTTAGGTGCTAAAAAATACGACAGAATTAAGCAGGGCGTACTGAGTGGTACAATTTTAGGTGTTTTATATTCATTTGCAGCATTTTTCATAGCAAGATATTTAGGCTCTTATATAGGACTTTTATTTATTGATGCAAGTGAGACTGCAGTGCTTAGTCTTGCACAGAGATTTTTAGATACTTGTAGCTGGTTTTACCCTGTGCTTTCTTTTATTTTTATTTACAGAAACGCTTTACAAGGTCTGGGGTATGGTACAACTGCAATGTTTGCAGGGTTCTTTGAGCTTGCAGCACGTGGTGGTGTAGGCTTTGGTTTAGTTTTAAAGCACGGCTTTGCAGCAGCGTGCTATGCAAACCCTGCAGCTTGGTTTGCGGCAAACGTGTTACTTATTCCTGCATATTTTGTTGTTATGAAAAAATTTAAAGTCTTAGAAAAACTAGGTGAGAATTGTGATTGATTTTAAAGCTATTGAAAAATGTATAAAAGAAGCAGGGAAAATTGTTTTAAATGCAAATTTAGATGACGCTTTAGTTGAGAAGAAAACAGGCGATGCTAATTTTTGCACAGAGTATGATGTAAAAGTACAGAAATTTTTAATAGATGAGCTTTCAAAAATTTTACCAGAAGCATCATTTTTTGGCGAAGAAGAAACAAGCAATAATATAAAAGATTTGAGTAGAGAATACACTTTTTATATTGACCCTATTGATGGTACAACAAATTTTATGTTCCAGTATAATCACAGTTCAATATCTGTAGGACTTGCCCGTAACGGCAAAATGATAGCAGGCTTTGTTTACAACCCTTATGTTGACGAAATGTATAAGGCTGTTAGAAACGAAGGAGCTTTTCTTAATGATAAGCCACTCAAAATGGATGACAAAGCTGTTTCAGAAGGTATTATTGCATTTGGTTGTGCACGTTACAATGAAAGCAAAATTGACGTTTTATTCAGCACTGTAAAAGAATTGTTTTTAAAAAGCCTTTCTATAAGAAGTGGCGGTTCTGCTGCTATTGATTTGTCGAGAATTGCAAAAGGTGCAAACGTTATTTATATAGAATTAAAGCTTCAGCCTTACGATTATGCTGCAGCATCTGTAATATTAGAAGAAGCTGGTGGCATTATTACGAGAATCGGCGGTGGCGAAATTTCATTAACTGAGCCTTGCTCAATTTTAGCGGGTACTAAAAAAGCACACGCTGAAGTTATGAAATTAGCAAAAGAAAAAGGGTATAATAGTGAATTTTAAATCAATAAATAAATCATAAATAAAAATAACTTCAGTGTATGAACTGACGTAAGACTGATTTTTATTTTAAGGCAAATATATCAGTTTCAAAATCTATTATGTGTTCGTTATTCTTAATGTCGGATATTTTTAATTCTGGAAACGCGTAAGGATATTTACCATCGAAAAATCCTTTTTTCATTGCAGTAACTATAGAAGAAATATACTGAAAATGATAAAAATCAACACCAACTTCTTTCTCTTCCGTTAACGACACAAAGTAAAGAAAGCTGTCTATTTCTAAAAACAATTTACTTATTTCTTTTGGTATTAAGTTGTCCTGATGATATTCAGTCAGAATTTTATAAGTTTCTTTCAGTAACATCTGTATATGTGAAAGCGAAAACTTATTTAAATCTAAAACTATATCTGTCATTTCTTGCCATTCACTAATTACACTATTTATTGTTTCAGGTTTCATTCTTTTATCCTTTCTATGAGTACATAATTACAATATAATCAGCGACAGAGTGTCTGTCGCTGATTTTTTGTATGTCAATTCAGTAATTTTTGAATATTTATTATTTTATGACAGGCCATTTTTCCCACGAGGTACAAAAGACGTTAGCATCTCTTTGCTGCCCCCTCCAACCGACATTGGGGTTTATACACTT
>JAZNCY010000099.1:0-2341 GCA_045587825.1 Acutalibacteraceae bacterium | reverse complement strand
ATTCTTATATTTATTTCGTTTTCAAAAGAATAATTTAAATCACCTAAAACCTTAGCCATATTAAGGCAGTTTGTGTCAAGGGTATTTACAATGCTATTAACGTACGGCGTAAGCATAGTTTTCTTTGTATTATACTCTTCACAGATATATTCAAGTTGTTTTACGTCTAAACTGCTACTATTTGTAATTGCAAGTAAATCCAAAGAATCGCTGTTTGATTTTGGAAAACTTTCGTAATCTTCGTAAGAGAGATTTTGTGGCGGATTTATTACAACATAATGAGTGCCACTTCTTATAATAATATTTGGTGTATTTGTGTTACCAAGAATGACAAATTCTGTGTTGTAGTTAAACGGGATAACAGAAAGTATTAGAGAAACAATTGTAGGTAAAACACAAGAAACACTAAAAACTCTTCTGAGAATTGCTTTTAAAGTTAATTTGTTTAGAGCGATATAGTAAACAATTAATAAAATAGCACTTAAACCTAAACCGATATAAACAAAATTTTCATTTACTGTAATAGCAGAGAATTTAAAGTTGCCAATAGTTTTTACTATCGATATTAAAAGCTTTAAAAGTAAATCTGTAATAGTAAAAAGAAATTCTGCAATGTAAGAGAAAAGGTTAAACGGAATAAACGAAACAACAAGTGAAATAAGTGTCGTAATCATTGTAACAAAAGCTAAATTTACACTTAAAAGATTTGTTAATGGTGAAATTATTGAAACTACGCCAAAGTAGTAAACAGATGCAGGGAGAGTAAAAAACGTTGCAAAAATACTTATTAAAATAGAAGTGTAAATAAAGTTTATTATTCGTTTTAAAATTTCTGGTGTATGGAATTTATTGAAAAGTGGGTTGAGTATATAAGTGTATTTCCCGCTTAACACTACACCAAGAGTTGCTAAAAACGAAAGGTAAAATGATGGTGAATAAAGAGTGTAGGGGTTAATAAGTATTATAATTCCAGCCGAAAGTCCAAGCGAGTTTATGCTGTCAGAATGCTTTTTGAAAATTGGTGCAATAAGAGTAAGCCCCATCATAAAAGATGCTCTTACAACAGACGGAGTAAAGCCAGAAATAACAGAAAGCACAAAGAGAACAAAAATCGCAACAATATTTGAAAACCGTTCTTTTACTTTAAATAGCTTTAAAAGATTTAATATAAGCCCACACCATAGTGACGTGTGAAGTCCTGAAACTGCAAGTAGGTGAGCAACACCACTTGAGCGAAAGGCTGATTTTGTTTCATTACTTATATAGTCTGTGCCACCGAAAAGCATACCAGCTGAGACGCCGAGTGAATCATTATAAAGATATTCTGAAAGCTTTTCAAAGCACACGAATTTTAAGTTTAATATGTAGTAATATAAATCTTTTTCTTTTTCACCGACTTTTTCGTTGTATGCTGAATCGTAAACAGAAACAATGCACTTTTCACTTTTGTCAGCATCGTAAGGCGCTTCAATTATCTTAGCATTATCAATGAAAATGTTATCATAAATTTTATAATCAGTTTCACTTGCAACAAATAATATTTTTATATTTTCTTCGTCTGAGTTTATAAGCTTTGTTTTAAGTATGTAATAGTCTGGTGTTACATCAACAACAGTTGCAACAATATCGTTTGTAGTGTCAGCATACTTAATTGATTTTTCAAAAACCAAATGATTATTTAAAAATAAAGAAAGTGAGGAGATTAAAATACTTATTGAAATAACAGGGATAATAAGAAGTTTTTTAACACTTTCTTTTTTAGTGAAAATATAAAACAAAAGAACCGCCACTGCAATTGGTAAAGCCACAAAAAGCGCACTGCTTCCCATAAAGAGAAACAGTAACGCCAATGTGAAAATTACTAAACCAAAAGCGAGTGACGGTCTTTTCATAATTTTTAATTTTTTTCTTAGCCTGCAGGCCAAGTAAAGTTTCTGCCTGAAAGCAAGTGGAAATGAATATGTTTAACAGTCTGACCAGCGGAGTCGCCACAGTTGTTAACAACTCTGAAGCCATCATCCATTTTTAAATCTTTTGAAAGCTTTGCAATAACTTCGAAAATATGAGCAATAACTGTGCTGTTTTCTTCTGTAACTTCTGCTGCAGAAGAAATATGCTCCTTAGGAATTACGAGAATATGTGTTGGTGCTTGTGGCTCAAGGTCGTTAAAAGCAACAACTGTTTCATCTTCGTAAACCTTTGTAGCAGGAATTTCGCCATTTGCTATTTTACAAAAAATACAATCCATAATAATACTTCCTTTATTAAAGAATAATTATGCCTTTAAAATTTCTTCTGCTTTTGCGAGTGCTTCTGCGATTTTAGAAATATCTTTACCACC
>JAZNCY010000098.1:0-2346 GCA_045587825.1 Acutalibacteraceae bacterium | reverse complement strand
AATACAGACGGCAACCTTTCAACAACCAATAAGATTGCCGTCGTATTATTTATTTTTAAAAGATTTATGGTACTTTATTAAGGTTGATTTTTCAACCTGATGCATCCCGATACGTTCTGAATAACATACCAAAATGCATTTAAAATTTAAGATTTATGGTATATATTCAAAAAGATTTTATGGTATGTAGTTAAAACTTAAAATAAATCAACAACTTTTACTTTAAATTACCCTATTTAACTAACTACCAGATTATCTCTTGAGGTTAATGAGTTCTTCTAACATTGAGTCAGAAACTGTGATTATACGAGAGTTTGCCTGGAAACCTCTTTGTGTAGTAATCATATCTGCCATTTCTGATGAAAGGTCAACGTTAGACATCTCAAGAGCACTTGTAACGAGAGAACCAGTACCATCTGAGCCTGGGTCGCAAAGATTTGGTTCACCTGAGTTTGCAGTTGCTGCAAAGTAGTTTGTACCTTGTAATAAAAGACCTGCAGGGTTTGCAAAGCTTGCAAGTGAAATTCTACCTGCTACAACGTTACCAAGCTCGCCGTGAGAAACAGTGATTGTACCGTCTGCTGCAATAGCAATACTGCTGATTTCGTCAAGAGTAACAACGCCACCATCTGTACCACCTGAAAGTGTGAATGGTTTTGATGAAAGACCCATTTCTCTTGAAGCAACTGAAGGAGTAACCTCAACTGTTTCGTTACCATTGTAAGCCTGAACTGTATCGCCAGTTGCAGGGTCACGTGGTGGGTTTTGCTGACTTCTGAAGTAATCGTTCATACCTTCAAAGCCTGGGTTTGTAACCTGAATGTAGTCGCCCTCAGGACCTTTAAGAAGTAATGATGAAGCAATAGTACCCTCAGAAATTGTTGTGGTATATTCTGTACCATCAATGTCAAGAGATACTGTCCAGTATGAGTTACCATCATCAACGCCCTGAACGTAAGAAGCAGTAAATTTATCAGGTGTAATTGTACCCTCACCAACGAAGTCAGTACTTGCCTGCATAAATAACATACCGCCACCGAAGAAGCCATTCTCAACAGGAGCACCTGTCATTTTACCAGTTGTAACTGAGAAATCAGTACCAGCAATTTCAGCACCTGTAAGAGGTTCTGTAATAGCATCTTTTGAAGCAACTGATGCATAAGAGTGTAAATCAATACTGTTTGTAAGTAAATCATTGAGTGCAGTATTAAAGTTTGCATTGTTTATATCTAAACCATAGTTCTCAGCCATTGTTGTGAGAGCTGGAATAGAAAGTGTAATTGAACCATCAGCTTCATTGTCAGTTTTAAGAGTAATTTCCTGACCAGGAATTGCAGGTGTTTCTGATTTATAAGTAATACCTGCTATTGTAACTGTAAGGTCAAACTGATGAGTAGTAGCGTCAAGATTTGAAATAGCAAAATCCATATCACTTGAAGATGGGAATTTTTCGCTCATTTTTGTAATCTGTGCGCCACCAAGGAAAAATTCAGGAGCAGAAACAGTACCATTTGAAGCTTGTAATGTAGCTCTTTGTAAATCTGAATCTGTGAATTTCTGACCTAATTTAGTGTCAAGCTCAATAGTACCGCCACCTGCTGAAGTAAGAGTTACAGGGTAAATAGAAGTACCAAGAACTGTACCAACGTAATCAATACCATTAACTGTTGCAGTCATTGTGTATTCTGCTGGGTTTGTGTTTGGAACTGCTGTTGTTGTAAATGTAACAGGTGAGTTATCTGCAATAACCTGAGCTGCTTCTTCAGGGTCAAAGCTCTTAACTGTTAATTTACCTTCGAATGCATCAGCATTTAATGTGATAACTGATGGTTCTGCAACTGCAACACCTTTAAATGAACCGTCAGTTGCTTCTGTACCAAACATATTTCTTGATGAAGTAAGAGTGAATACACCTGCAGCGTGCTGATTACCACCATTAGCTTCTGTAATAGCATCATTAATAGCAGAATTTAATTCGCTCATTGAATTGAATTTATGATAAGCGTTGAGTTCAACTGAGATAGCGCCTGTAGAAGAAATAACTGCTTTTGCAGGAAGACCATCTGGAAGACCTTCGCTTGATGAAATCGAAATTGCGATATTACCGAATTTATTTGGGTTAGATGCGGTAATAGTATAATCAATACCGTTGATTGATTCTGTAACTGAAGCTTTCTTTGGGTTAACAGTACCAATATTGCTAAGGCAGATTTTTTGTGTATCTGCAGTACCGTTTGCTGTTGTACCAAGAACAAAGTTACCATTGATGTCGGTTAAGTAACCGTTAGCATCATAATCAAGCATACCAGCTTTTGTGTAGAAGATGTTACCTGAACCATCCATTAC
>JAZNCY010000097.1:0-4459 GCA_045587825.1 Acutalibacteraceae bacterium | reverse complement strand
TGGTAATCTTAACGTAAGAAGTTCAGCTTCTACAAGTGCGACAATTAAAGCAAGACTTAGCAGTGGCACAAAAGTGCCTGTTATTTCAACTTCAAATGGCTGGAGTAAAATTCTTTACAATGGTAATAAAACAGGTTACGTAAGTAGTTCTTATTTAGTAACTTCTACTTCTAATAATACGACAACAACCTACAAAGCAATTTCACTTTCAGGTGTTCCGAATTTTAAACAGACCGACTCTCGTTGGGCGAATGTTATTATAGGTAATTCGGGTCAATCTATTGCAAAAATAGGTTGTGCTACAACGGCGATTGCAATGCTTGAAAGCAAGAGAACTAATACAACAATTTATCCACACAATATGATGAAAAAACTTTCTTACACTTCCGGTGGTGCGGTTTACTGGCCATCAAATTACACACAAATAACATCTTCAAGTGGTTATCTTGCAAAAATTTATAATTTATTGCAGGAAGGTAAACCTGTTATTGTAGGTGCTAAAAAATCTAATGGCGGTCAGCACTATGTTGTTGTAACTGGTGTTAAAGCAACTAATTCGCTCACGACATCATCATTCTATATTAACGACCCAGGTTCTAACACAAGAACAACTTTAAATCAGTTCTTCAGTGCGTATCCGTATTTTTACAAAATGTTGCACTATTAAAAAGTGTGTTTTTCTCGCACCTGAATAGGAAAAGATAAGTTTTAGTTCAGATGCAGAAGTTGTTTTCTTTACCCCGACTGCGTACAAAGGTACGCCGAGTGGGTAAAAAAACAACTAAAAACCCCGAAACACAATGTTTCGGGGTTTTGTTCTGCGCTGAAATAAGGCTTATCTTTGTACTCTACCGCTTGCGTCGCCGCCTGCTAACTTTTCAACTTCAGCAACTGAAACTCTGTTATAGTCGCCTTCGATTGAGTGTTTTAATGCGGATGCTGCAACTGCGAATTCAATAGCATCCTGTGTTGATTTACCTGTAAGTAATGCATAGATAAGACCGCCACCGAATGAGTCGCCACCGCCAACACGGTCAGTAATATGAAGATGGTAAGATTTTGAGAAGCAATAATTCTCGCCATCATAAAGCATACCAGCCCAGTCATTATCTGATGCAGAAATTGATGAGCGTAATGTAATAGCAACTTTCTCAAATCCGAATTTATCTGCTAACTGTTTAGCAACTGATTTATAACCCTCGTGGTTTAATTTACCGCCATAAATATCTGTATCTTCTGCTTCAATGCCAAATACGTCTTTTGCATCTTCTTCGTTAGAAATACAAACGTATACATATTGGCAAAGCTCTGTCATAGCTTTTCTTGCTTCGTCTCTTGTCCAGAGCTTACCTCTGTAGTTTAAGTCGCAAGAAATTTTAACGCCACGAGCCTTTGCAGCCTTACAAGCTTCAAGGCAGATTTCTGTAACGTTTTTGCCTAATGCTGGTGTGATACCTGTAAAGTGGAACCAGTCTGCGCCCTCGAAGATTGAATCCCAATCGAAATCAGATTTATCTGCTTCCATAATTGCAGAGTGTGCTCTGTCATAAATACAAACTGAGCCACGCTGTGAAGCACCTTTTTCAAGGAAGTAAATACCAACTCTGTCGCCACCACGAACAATTTTAGTTGTATCAACACCAAACGCTCTTAAAGAGTTAACAGCACCCTGACCAATAGCGTGTGTTGGTAATTTTGTAACGAAAACGCTGTCTAAACCATAGTTTGCAAGTGACACTGCAACGTTTGCTTCGCCACCGCCGAAGGTTGCTTGCATCTGGTCATTCTGGAAAAATCTGTAATAACCGTTTGGTGCAAGTCTTAACATTAATTCACCGAATGTAACAACTCTTTTCATTTATTAGCCCTCCATTTTTTCAAGTGCTTCTGTTACGAAGAAGCTACCACCGATTGCTTCAACCTTATCGAAAGCCAAGAATTCATCGATATTATTTCTGTCAACGCCACCTGTTGGAATAAACTTAACCTGTGGGAATGGGCCAGAAAGAGCTTTTAATGCTTTTAAGCCACCATAGATATTTGCAGGGAAGAATTTAACTGTTGTAATACCTAATTCAAGAGCCTGCATAATTTCTGTTGGTGTAACACAGCCTGGGTAATAAGGAATATTATTTTCTTTGCAGATTTCTGCAACTGCAACTGAAAGACCAGGTGACACAATAAACTGAGCACCAGCTTCGAGAGCTGTTTTACATTGCTCTGCATTAATAATTGTACCAGCACCAACGCTCATTGTTGGGTACTTTTCACGTGCATATTTAATTGCTTCTGCAGCACAAGCTGTACGGAAAGTAATCTCTGCACAGTTAATATCTGCTTTTTGTAAAGCAGTTAAAATTTTGTCTGTCTCAGACATTTCTTTAATAACAACAACTGGAACGAATTTTTCCATTTTCTATCACACTCCTGAATATGCTGAGAAGCCACCGTCGATTGGTAAAACAACGCCTGTTATAAAACCGGCAGCTTCGTTATTTACTAAGAATAAAAGTCCACCCTCTAATTCTTCACTTTCACCGAAACGGCCCATTGGTGTAGCGGCAAGAATTTTGCCAGTTCTTGCAGTTGGTGTGCCGTCTTCGTTAAACAAAAGCTTTGCATTCTGCTTTGTTGAGAAGAAACCAGGAGCAATAGCATTAACACGGATGCCAACCTTTGAGAAGTGAACTGCAAGCCATTGTGTAAAGTTAGAAATAGCAGCCTTAGCGCCTGAATAAGCAGGGATTTTTGTGAGTGGTGTATACGCGTTCATTGAAGAAATATTAAGAATGTTACAACCCTCTCTTCCTACCATCTGACGAGCAAATGCCTGAGTAGGAATAAGTGTACCCAAGAAGTTTAAGTTAAATACAAAGCCTACGCCATCTGCATCTAAATCAAAGAATGATTTTGTGTCAGCGTCAATATCACCAATTTCAAAATATTCTTTATCAGTTGTAGCCTTAGGATTGTTACCACCAGCACCATTAACTAAAATATCGCAAGGGCCAAAGTCTTTTAAAACTTCGTCAGCAACGTTGTAGCAAATTTCTTTATTTAAAACGTTACAAGCGTAAGCTTTAGCAACGCCACCCTCTTTGACGATTTCGTCTGCATAGCCTTTTGCTGCTTCTTCGTTTAAATCGAGTAAAGCAACCTTAGCACCAGCACGAGCAAGAACTTTTGCAAAGTAGCTACAAAGAACGCCACCCGCACCAGTTACTACTGCAACTTTGCCTGTTAAATCTGTATTTAAAACATTCTTATTCATATTATTTATGCTCCTTTTCTAAAGCTTCAAATAATCCGTTGATATATGTTGCACCTAATGCTCTGTCGAAAAGACCATAGCCTGGTTTACCAGTTTCGCCCCAAATCATTCTACCGTGGTCAGGACGAACATAACCCTCGTAGTTATTTTCAACAAGTGCTTTAACTATATCATACATATCAAGTGAGCCACAGTCTGAAAGGTGTGCTCTTTCTTCAAATGAACCATCTTCCATAATTTTTACGTTACGGATATGCATAAATGCAATTCTGTCCATCTTTGCATATTTTCTAATCATCTTTGGAATATCGTTAGATTTAGCACAACCCAAGCTACCTGTGCAAAGGCAAAGGCTGTTAGCTGGACTATCGTAGAGCTTTAAGAAGCGGTCAAGATTAGCTTCATTAGTGATAATTCTTGGAAGACCAAAGATTGGGTACGGTGGGTCATCTGGGTGAATAGCCATTCTTACGCCACATTCTTCTGCAACTGGAATAACTTTTTTAAGGAATTTTTCTAAGTTACTCCAAAGACCCTCTTCACCTATTTCACCATAAGCGGTAATAAGCTCACGAACTTCTTCTTGTGTGTAGCTTGAATCCCAACCTGGTAAATGAATATCATCTTTTAATGGGTCAAGACCTTTCATCTGTTCCCAATACATAACAAGTGATGTTGAACCATCTTTTGCTTCTTTGTCAAGCTGTGTACGAGTCCAGTCGAAAACTGGCATAAAGTTATAGGTAACACATTTAACGCCATATTTTGCACATCTTCTGATGTTTTCGCAATAGACATCTAAAAGCTTGTCCACATCGCCACGACCTAATTTGATATCTTCGTGAACAGGGATTGACTCAACAACATCAAAAACAAGGCCGTTTTTATCGCAATCGTCTTTAAGTTTTTTAATGCTTTCTTCACTCCACACTTCGCCAGGCTTTACGTCGTAAACAGCAGAAACTATTGAACGCATACCAGGAATTTGTGAAATGTACTGAAGTGAAATTGGGTCATCTTCGCCATACCAGCGAAATGAAAGTTTCATTTTCATAAGTTTTTCTCCATTCGTTAAAATTATCAAATCAGTTTAATCTCTTTTTCTCTTTTCTCAATATAAAGTGAATTGTTTCTCAGGCAATTCACCCTAAGATATTGGGTATTGATTCTCACTCAATATCCAATATC
>JAZNCY010000096.1:0-2992 GCA_045587825.1 Acutalibacteraceae bacterium | reverse complement strand
AGAACGACATGGCTACGATCCGACTTTAAGAAGTTTTTCATTATCTTTTCCGAATTCTGTGTTATGTAAATCTGAAAGATGAACTATTTTAAATCCATTGAAAGTTTTCGGTAAATTAACGTTTTCTATTGTATATTCAGTAACATCAATTTTAAAATTATCATAAACAATAAATGTTCCAAGTGTTAAGCATAACACAACAAACAAAATTACAAGCTTTAAGGTTTTCTTATTTTTCATAATTCATTTCTATAATTTCAAATTCTCCGTTTTTCAAAATTCTTAATAAATCATCATTTGTCTTAATTGGCTCGTTTGTAATAATACCAGAGAGTCCAGCACCTGTAACTCTGTGACAGTCACTACCAGCAGTTCTTATTTTTAAATTTTTCTTTTCTGCCCATTTTAACGCTTTTTCATTTTCTTCTTTTGAAGATTTACCATTCACAATTTCAACGCCGTCAAGATATTTTTTGTTAGCCCTGTAAATGTAAGGTCTATAAGGGTGAGCCTGAATTATAATACAACCATTTTTCTTAAAAAACTTTGAGGCTCTTTTTAAATACATAGGTAAAAGGAACGGCGTTTTATGGATAAGCTCTTCTGTAACGCCATAAATTAAATAATCGTTACCATTCAAGAAAAATCTTAACTCCACGCCTAAAAGAACAGAAAAATCTTCTGTTTCATATTTTTTTGCTTCTATGTAGCCTTTGAGGTAGTGCTCTGTACGAAGTTTTCTGTTAAACATTTCTTTTAAAGAGAATGTAAAATCAGAATAGTGGTTTGTTATTACAATTCCTGAATATCCTAACTCTTTATACTTTTCAACAAGCTCTTTAGCACTGATTTTCGCGCATTGACTCGTTTCTTTTGTGTGGCTGTGTATTTCGTATTTGTATTTCATAAAGTTCTCCGTTTCCTTTTGTAGTGCAATTATACAACTTTTAATTTGTTATTGCAATAGGTGGGACGGAGTGATATAATTGGTGTCAGGAAACGAGAACTAGGAATTAGGAATTAGGAACTATGTGTTGGTAGGGGTATGAAAGAAAAGATAGGTTTGTTTATTGAGTTGTCTTTACAACAATGTAAAAAAGATGATTACGGAGATTCTAAAAAAGTAAAATTACATAATGAAGCAACTGAAAAATTAACTCGCTTGAAAATGCAAATGAGCGATATTGAAACTAAAGAAATGTTGATGCTGCTTAAGTACAATGATTCAAGAGTGAAAATAAATGCAGCACAGTTTTGTTTTGAAAAACAAGTTTTAATTGAAGATGCAATAAATTCTTTAAACGAAGTAGTAAATACGGAAAAAGATACAACATTAAATTTTTCAGCCAAGATGTTATTGAAAAATGAAACGAAAAGTTGAATTACTGACTAGTTCCTAATTCCTAATTCCTAGTTCCTTAACAGAAAATAAAACTCAAAAAGGAGAACGATTTGTATGATGGATATTTTATTAGGCTTTCCTAAAATGCTCTGGAGTGTACTTGTTTTAATCGGTACTCTCGTAACAATCTTTTTAGATGCTGGTGAAGTTACGTCATCAAGCGAGGTTGAATTAGTAAACGAAAAATGTGTAGTTTTAGAAAAGGCTTTGATTTCAGGTCAGGGTATTACAACTGACGGTGAATATTTTTACACATCAGGCTCATTAACTGGTATTTCTACAAGTGGTCTCGCAAAGTGGGATAAAGATGGTTTTGTTGTTTTAGCCGATTATACTGCTATGCCAAAAGATTACAGAGAAAATCTTAATCTCAACCACTTGGGTGGTATGAGCTATTATGATGGTAAGCTTTATATTGCAGTTGAGGATTCAGAAGACCAGAATCCATATCTTATGACATTCTCTGCAGAAACTCTTGAATTTTTAAATGCTTACGAAATGCCACAGGAGCTTTTAGAGGGTAGCTTCCCCTGGTGTGCAGTAGATGCTGAAAATGGTTATATTTATTGCTCACAATTTAATGATGTAAATGAGATTTTTGTGTTCGATTTAGAAACAATTGAATATTCACATTCAATTAAGCTTTCAGAACAAATCACAAGAATTCAGGGTGGCGAAGTGTATGACGGTTTACTCTATCTTTCTTATGATGCAAAAGAGGGGAATACAGATTACATATTGACTGTCGATATAAAAACAGGCGAAGTAAAAACACTTTGTGAAAGAAATATCCCTGCAAAATGTGGTAATGAAGCAGAAGGTGTAACAGTTTACCCAATGGAAGATGGTTCTTTAATTCACGTTTTAGACTATGACAAAGCGGTAGGGGTTTATACGAGAAGCTACAAATTAAAATAATTAAGAATTAAAAATTTAGAATGAAAAATTAAGGGACCTGCGGTCAGCAATTATAATAAATAAAATAAAAAAAGAAATTCATCCTATCATTTGAGTTGATGTTAAAACCAACTTTGAATGATAGGATGTAGTTTTTCTTATTCAATATAATCAAACGCGTAGCGTTTCCGAAATTTTTAATTCTTAATTTTAAATTTTTTAATGTATATTTTATACATTGAAACGGAAAAGTACAATATCTCCATCCTGCATAACGTACTCTTTACCCTCAGAGCGTACAAGACCTTTTTCTTTTGCTGCTTGCATTGAGCCACATTCCATAAGTACGTCGAAAGAAACAACCTCTGCACGAATGAAGCCTCTTTCAAAGTCTGTGTGAATTTTACCGGCAGCTTGTGGGGCTTTTGTACCTTTTTTAATTGTCCAGGCTCTTACTTCTGGCTGACCAGCTGTAAGGTAAGACATTAAGCCTAATAAGTCGTAGCTTCTTTCAATAAGTCTGTCAAGACCACCAGAAGAAACACCGATTTCAGAAAGGAACATTTCTTTTTCTTGGGCTTCGAGTTGTGCAATCTGTGATTCAAGTTCTGCGCAGATAGGAAGAACTTCACTGCCTTCTTCTGCAGCGATTTTCTTAACTGCATTAAATCTTTCGTTGGTTTCAATATTTTT
>JAZNCY010000095.1:0-2257 GCA_045587825.1 Acutalibacteraceae bacterium | reverse complement strand
GTTGAAACATCTGCTCGTCACGTTCACGTTTCTAAAGAAGATTTAGAAACACTTTTCGGTGCAGGTTATGAACTTACAAAGAAAAAAGATTTATCACAACCAGGTCAGTTCGCTTGTGAAGAAAGAGTTGCAGTAATTGGTCCAAAAGGTCAGTTCCCAGCAGTTTCAATTCTCGGTCCTACAAGACCATCATCACAAGTAGAGCTTTCTGCTTCAGATGCTCGTTCAATCGGTGTTGCTGCTCCTATCAGAGAAAGTGGCGACACAGCTAATAGCGGTGCTTGTAAATTAGTTGGTCCTAAGGGTGAAGTTGAACTCAAAGAAGGCGTAATTGTTGCTAAAAGACACATTCACTTAACTCCTGCTGATGCAGAAGAATTTAACGTTTCTGATAAAGAAATTGTTAATGTTAAGGTTGAAACAGAAGGCAGAAGCCTTATTTTTGGTGATGTAGTTGTTCGTGTTAACCCTAACTTCGCTGCAGCTATGCACATTGATACAGATGAAAGCAATGCTGCTCTTGCAACACCAGGTCTTATGGGTGAAATCATTAAATAATTTAAAACAAAACAAAGAGCGATTGAGTTCCTTAGGGTTAAGGAGTTCAATCGCTTTTTTATTTTTCTTCATTTTCAATTATTTTTAAAAATTGCTCTTTGTTGTTACTGGTTCTGTAAGCTAATATGAGCTCTTTTTCATCAATAGAAAGCTCAGCGAACTTTAAAGCATCATATTCATCAGGATACTTTAATGGTGGATTATCATTGTTCTGGAGTTCAAGCATTCTTGGTTCGTGCCCATAAAACTCACTTACAGTTACTTTGTATATTTTAGAAAGGGTAGTAATAATATCAATATCAGGCATCTCTTCACCAGTTTCAAATTTTAAATACTGACTATGCTCAATATTTAGCGCTTTAGCTAAAGTTTTAGTTTCAATCTTGTTATAAGTTCTGAACTGTTTAATTCTGTTACAAAGCATTCTTTCACCCCTCATCTTTTAAACCATCCTTAACTATTCTAACATTAATATCGACAAATTTCAACAGATTTCAACAAAGATTTAATGTAATATTGACTTAAATATATTATGCATTTATAATAAAAATATAAAATTAAGCGTGGTGATTTGTTTGACTATAACAAAACAAAACAATCTTAAATGGTATCAACAAATACTCTCAATTATTGCTGGTGCTTGTCTTATGGGACTTATGTGGCGTGCAAGGGGCTCACACGGCTTTGGTGCAAAGTGGGGGATGTTTGCAGTAGCGTTTGTGTTTATGCTTTTTATTTACGCTATTTACGGAAAACGTAAAAAAATGAATTATGAGATGCTACCGCTTCCAGCAGTTTTTGCAGCACTCACGGCAGGTGGGTGGGGAACACTCAATTCTCAAATGAATGGCTATCTTTCGAGTAGTGCTAATTTTGTAGGCGAAGAAGCTTACCGTTTTATTGAAATAAGTGAATACAGTGGTCTTGCAATTATGCTTCTTTTAGGCTTTGGCTGGTTGCCACTTTTCGCAGTAACACTCGCTTCTCTCTTTTCTAAAAAGAAATATGAATTCAAAGATTTTCTCATATTTATTGGCGTTTATTATATAACGATGATAATTGCGAATTTAACAATTTCTCATTACATATTACAGATTATTAACCCTGAAGCAGTTGAAGCGTGTAAAGCGGGTCTTCTTGATGCCGGACACGATATGTCACCAATGAAAGCGTTTATTGTGGAGTTTGGCTCTGCTCCTTGGGCAAAAAAGATACCATTCTGCCGTAACTATTTTACAAGTGTAAAAGTAATTTCAAGTGCAGTTGGTGCTTTAGCTTCAAGCTTGTCAGTTGCTTTTGTCATAAAAGATAAGTTTACAGCATTTGTTTCATTTTTAATTAATTTTTCTTGTGCTATAGCTATTACAGTTGCGGATATTCCTTTGATTTTTGATTCAGACAGAGGATTCTTTGCAGGAGTGAAAACACCAGCATTTGTAACGGGTTGTGAGTGGTCAACTTGGGAATTTTTTACTGGCTTCATTTTAGGTTTGCTTATAATGGTTATAATCACGCTTTTACCGAAAAAATATACTGCTTCAGAAGAGAATTATATTTACCAGACATCAATTAAAAATATACGTTTCAGTCTTATATATAACGGAATTTTAACGTTTTTCTTCTCGTTTGTTGTAATTCTTGCTCGTGCCTTTTCATTCAGATTAAATGAGTTTTTCTGGGATGAAGAAATAATTGAAAT
>JAZNCY010000094.1:0-1608 GCA_045587825.1 Acutalibacteraceae bacterium | reverse complement strand
ACCATCCAATTCTTCATATGAAACGTGAAAAGCTTAAAGCAATTCAGTATGCAGTTCCGGTTAGTGAAGTTACTTCACAATATCCTGAATATGATTACGATGTTCTTAAAAATAACGATTATGTAACATTCAAGTATTTTGAAAAGATACAGAATGATAACTCTGCATTCTGGGATAAAAACAGAAAGAACTGGCTCCACATTCTTACTGATGACTATGCAGAGAACTACAACCGCACACCTGTTTACCCTGAAATCGCAGACCAATTTAACGAAAAAATGCACGAAATTATTGACGATTTCAACGAAAATAGACGCGGTATAATAGAACAATAAAAATTAAGTTAAAGGGTGACATAATTGTCACCCTTTATTTGAAAGACTTTAACTGAAAGGAAAAAGCTATGCCACCACTTTCTTTGATGATAAAACCAGCTTCATCACTTTGCAATCTCTCTTGTGAATATTGCTTTTATAAAGATGTTTCAGAACACAGGGAGCATCTCGGTTTTGGCGTTATGGAAAAAGAAACGGCAGAGATTTTGATAGAAAAGGCGCTTAAGTATGCCGATGGTGAAAACGTCTCTTTTGCATTTCAGGGTGGCGAGCCGACTATTGCGGGTCTCGACTTTTTTAAATTCTTTGTTGAAAAAGTAAAAGAGAAGAATGTTAAAAACAGCAAGATTTTTTATGGGATTCAGACTAATGGCACGCTCATAGATGTAGAGTGGGCAAGATTTTTTCACGATAACAACTTTTTAGTTGGTCTTAGTCTTGATGGTGATTTTGAAGGCAACAAATTCCGTAAAAAGCCGAGTGGGGATAACTCTTTTTATAAAATTCTGACTACTGCAGAGCTTTTTAAAAAGCATAATGTTGAGTTTAACATCTTAACAGTTCTTACTGGTTTTTGTGCCGATAATGGCGAAAAGGTTTATAAATTCTTTCGTTCAAAAGGTTTTAAATATATTCAGTTTATACCTTGTCTTAAACCGTTCGGTAGCAATGAAGAAAGCGAACTTTATATGACACCTGAGCAATATGGTGACTTTCTTATTAAAGTGTTTAATCTTTATGTAAAAGATTACGTGCGCCATAATTACATAAGTGTTCGTCAGTTTGATAACTGGGTAAGACTTTATTTAAGACAGCCTGTTGAACAATGCGGAATTTTAGGTCATTGTACGCATCAGTTTGTTTCAGAAGCAAATGGTAATATTTACCCTTGCGACTTCTATTGTACAGATGAATATTTGCTTGGTAATATTCTTGAAACAGATTTTACTTCAATGGAAAAGAGTGAAACTGCAAGGAACTTTATTAAAGAAAGCCTTAAAATACCGGAAAAGTGTAAAAAATGTAATGTATTTGGTCTCTGCAGAGCAGGGGGATGTAAAAGAACACAGTTAAGTGAAGATTATTGTATTGCTTATAAGAGATTTTTTACATCTTGCTTACCACTTTTCAGGGTGTTTGTAAATGAAAAAACTTGGAGTGTTTAGGAGAGTTTTATGGATTGGAATACTAAATTTTATAATGAATATGAAAAACCACTTGATACTTTAGTTACAGGCTACAGTCATACATCGGTTTTCAGAACAATTGCTTT
>JAZNCY010000093.1:0-10029 GCA_045587825.1 Acutalibacteraceae bacterium | reverse complement strand
ATCGCTCATTCGATACACTTGCGTATCTGTCTTTTTCCTTTGACTTCTTTTTGAAGTCCGGATTTCTGCACTGTTGTGCTCAAAAAAATCTCAAGGGTTTTTCTTTATCGTTGTTTAATTTTCAAGGTTCGTTTCGCACCCTTCTGAGCTCTCGCTCTCTCGAGTGCTTGCATATAATATCAAATTCAAACGCGTTTGTCAACACTTTTTTTCAATTTTTTTTGAAAATTTTTAAATTATTTTTTCGGCGCCAAAAATTCACAATATGTAGTGCAAAATACTCTACAAACCACAATTTTCTTGTTCATAACTTTGAAGAAAACGTGTATAAAACTGAAATAGCGAAAAATACTATAAAAAACTATAAATAAAGAGACGTGATTATTATGAAACAAAATCGATTTAAAACTCCATTTTTCAGATTATGTGCATTCATTCTTGCTTTAACCTGTACTGTTTCGACTTATACATTATATATAGATAAGCAAGAAAAAGATAATTCGATTATGGCTCTCTCAAAAATCGGCTCTCGTGGAGAAGAAGTAAGACGAATTCAGACTAAGCTTAAGCAGTTAGGATTTTATAATGGTAGTGTAGATGGTATTTATGGTGCCGCAACTCAGAGAGCCGTTAAACGCTTTCAGTCTTCTGTGGGAATTACCTCTGATGGAATAGCTGGTAGCAAAACGCTTTTATTCTTAGGACTTGATTCATCATCTGGTGGTGGCTCTTATGGTTCTTACAGTTCATCCGATATATGGCTTCTTGCAAAAGTGATTGAAGCAGAAGCTCGTGGCGAGAGTTATGTGGGTCAGGTAGCAGTTGGTGCAGTAGTATTAAACAGGGTCGAGTCAGCATCATTCCCAGATACTATTTCAGGTGTTGTCTACCAGTCAGGTGCATTTTCTGCAGTTACAGATAGTAACTGGTCCGTTTCTCCGAGTGCAACTTCAAGAAAGGCTGCACAAGATGCAATTAACGGCTGGGACCCGAGCTATGGATGCCTATACTATTATAATCCTGCAAAAACATCTAATAGATGGATAAGAACAAGACCAGTTGTGACAACTATTGGGTCACATGTCTTGTGCAAATAATCGCTTTGCGATTATTTGCAGAAATTAAAAATTTAGAATTAAGAATTAAGAATTGTGGGGCTACGCCGTAATTATATTATCATAAAACAACTACTTTCTATCATTTATGGTTTTTATTAAATCCAACTTTAAACGAAAAAAGAGTTATTTTTATCCATATTAAATTATAATCAAACGCGAAGCGTTTCCGAAATTTTTAATTCTTAATTTTTAATTCTTAATTCCCTATATATAATAGTATAGAAAAAAGTTTGTCGAAAATTTAACAAAACACTTGTAATTTTTTCGACTTTATAGTATGATATAGTGGGTGAATTTGGAAGTGATTTTTTCTTTTTAAATTCACACGACAATAGTTTAATTTTAATTTTTATATATTCTGCAAAGGAGTAATAACGATGCAAAAGGTACAATTTACTGAAACTGTCCTTCGTGATGCTAACCAGTCACTCATTGCTACAAGAATGAAATTCTCTGAATTCCAACCAATTCTTGAAACTCTTGACAAAGCTGGTTACTATTCACTTGAATGCTGGGGCGGTGCTACTTTTGACTCATGCCTTCGTTACCTTAATGAAGACCCATGGGAAAGACTCAGAAAAATTAAGAAAGCTTGTCCTAACACAAAGCTTCAGATGCTCTTAAGAGGTCAGAACCTTTTAGGCTACCATCACTACCCAGACGACGTTGTTCGTATGTTCGTTAAAAAGAGTGTTGAAAACGGTATTGACATAATTCGTATTTTCGATGCACTCAACGACGTTAAGAACATTGAAGTTGCTGTTGATGAAACAATTAAGAATGGTGCTATTGCTTCAGGCGCTATCTGCTACACAATCAGCCCTATTCATACTCTCGAATCTTACGTTGAGCTTGCAAAGAATATGAAGAGCATTGGTTGTCAGACAATCGCTATTAAAGATATGGCTGGTATTTTAAGCCCGGCAGAAGCTTACAAATTAGTTTCTGCACTTAAAGATGCTGTTGATTTACCACTCGTTCTTCACACACACAGCACAACAGGTCTTGGCTTTATGACTCTTTTAAAAGCTGTTGAAGCTGGTTGTGACGTTGTTGATACTGCAATTTCTTCAATGTCAGGCGGTACTTCACAGCCTGCAACAGAAACTCTTCAATATACACTTGAAGAATTAGGCTACGAAACAGGTCTTAATGGTGAAATTCTTAAAGAAATCGGTGACTTCTTCAAGCCTATAAGAGCTGAATACTTAAAGAGCGGTCAACTTAATCCAACAGTTCTTGCAACTGATACAAAAGCACTTAACTATCAAGTTCCTGGTGGTATGCTTTCAAACCTTGTTGCTCAGCTTACTGCACAAGGCAAAATGGACAAGTTCGATGAAGTTCTTCTTGAAACTCCACGAGTTCGTGAAGATTTAGGTTACCCACCACTTGTTACTCCTATGAGTCAGATGGTTGGTGTTCAGGCAACAAACAACGTTCTTGCTGGTGAAAGATATAAATACGTTTCTAAGGAAGTTAAATCTTACCTCAGA
Organism: Acutalibacteraceae bacterium; assembly: GCA_045587825.1. GTDB lineage: Bacteria > Bacillota > Clostridia > Oscillospirales > Acutalibacteraceae > DTU089. The sequence continues at coordinate 7,415 of JAZNCY010000093.1, read as the reverse complement.
GGTGAATATGGTAAAGCTCCAGGTGAGGTTAACGAAGATGTGCGCAAGCAAATTCTTGGTGACGTAGAGCTTATAGAAGGCAGATTTGCTGATACACTCCAGCCAGAGTTTGAAAAAGCAAAAGCTGAAATCGGTGACAAAGCAAAATCTGATGAAGATGTACTTTCATATATTGCATTCCCTGCACAAGCAGAAAAATTCTTTGATTACAGAGAAGAAATGAAAGACAAAATCTACACTTATGAATTTAAGACTGTTGAATAAGGGGGATTTTAAATGATTAATCTTCTTTTATCTGCAGGATTTAATTTCGCAGACAATAAGGCACTTATAGTAATTGCAGTTCTTGCAGCAGCATTAATTATCTGGAAAGTAATTTCTAACAAGAAAAAAGGTACAGCTTCAGAGGAAGCTGCACCAGCTACTGAGACAACCAATGTAGTAGCAGATGCTTCTGTTAATGCAGAAGAAGCTGAAAGTAAAGAACCTGTTTACACTGGCTATGTTACTCTTGAAGGTCTTAGTGAACAGGATGCTGCAACAATTATGGCAATCACTTCTCATAAAACAGGTATTCCACTTGAAAGACTTGGCTTTTGCTCAATAAGACTTAAAAGCCCTGAGCTTATAAACGTAACTGAACAAGATGCGGCGGCTGTTATGGCAATTACTTCTCATAAAACAGGTATTCCGCTCGAAAATCTCTACTTTAAATCAATCAGACTTATGGAGGACTAATACTATGAAATATGTAGTAACTTTAAATGGTAAAAATTATGAAGTTGAAGTAACTGAAACAGATGCTATTGTTACAGGCATTACAGAAGTTCCTGTTATGGTAGCTGCAGCTCCAGCTGTTGCTGCACCAGTAGCAGCTCCTGCAGAAGCACCAAAAACTGAAGAAGCACCAGCAGCATCTGCTGCACCAGCTGCTCCAACAGCAAGTGGCACACAGGTTAAAGCTCCAATGCCTGGTAGTGTTCTTGCAGTTAAAGCAAGTGTTGGTCAGGCTGTTAAAGCTGGTGACGTTCTTGTTGTTCTTGAAGCAATGAAAATGGAAAATGACATTACTGCTCCTTGCGATGGTACTGTTAAAGAAATCGTTGTAACAAAAGGTACAACTGTTAATACAGATGACGTTCTTGTTGTTATCTAAGATTAATTGAACATATTAAAAGGTGATGAATTCGTTTGAATCCATCACCTTTTTTTATTTATCAAACATTCCTGTCATTTCTATAGAAGCAAAATCTTTTAATGGGAATTTAACAGGCAACCCTGTTTTCTGGCTTTTATATATTGCAAGAACAATTTCTATAACACGTTTACCTACATATAAATCAACATAAGGCTTTCTGTTATTTTCTATTGAATCAATAAAATCTGCATAAAGACTTGTGTGACCATTGCCATAAACGTTTTTGGCTTTTTCATCTATTTCAATTGTTTCATCATCTTCAGGAAGATTATCTGAAAAACGCCACATATCAACTTTGTTTGCATACATTCCACCAAGCCTTACAGTACCATTTTCGCCGAAAATTGTAAGAGTCTGTTCAAAGTCTTCAAAGCAGTTTACTGTTCCTTCAATAGTTGCAATCGCACCATTTTTAAATCGAACAACTGCAACCCCTATATCTTCACCTTCAATGCATTCGTGAAAAGCATTGTTTGTCATTCCGTAAACTTCTTCTACTTCTTCGCCAAGCATCCACGAAAGTAAATCTATTCCGTGAATACATTGATTCATTAAAGTACCGCCGTCACTCGCCCATTTACCACGCCAGTTTTCAGCCAGGTAGTAATCATCGCCTCTGTGCCAACGGATATTTATAGAACCGTGAGAAATCTTGCCAAAGCGATTTGTTGTTACCGCATTATGTAAATGTTGTATTGCAATATTAAATCTGTTCTGATGTGAAACACAAGCAGTTACGTTATTTTTTTCTACTGCTTCAATTACTCTGTCTGCATCGGCTAATGACATAGCAAGTGGTTTTTCAACTATAAAATTCACTTTATTTTCCGCACAGTAAATTGCAATTTCAGCGTGAATACCACTATCAGTTGCTATTGCAACAAAATCTACTTTTACTGCTTCAAGCATTTCTTTATAATCAGTAAAAATCGGTGTATCACTACTTAAAGAAAATTCCTTTATTAATTTTTCTGCCTTTTGTGGAATCACATCACAAAGAGCAACAATCTCTAAATTATTTAAAGTTGCCGCCTTAATATGATTTTTAGAAACTCTTCCACAACCTATAAGTGCATACTTCATAAAATTACTTATCCCCTCGGTGCATAAGTTTCTTCGTAATACATAAACCTATCCATAATTTCTTCGTCTGTCTTTTTCATAATCTTCTCTATGGCAGGACCTAAATTCGGTGCTCTGTCTTCAGTATTATGAGTATCAGAACCCAAGAAATCAACAGCGTGATTTTTAATAAGCTTCATTGCTTTATGAGAAGAGAATGTGCCTAAAATATATTCGGCATTCATCTGCATTAAAATGCCTTCTTTTCTGAAATCATAAATCCAATCTAAATTCTTCTGATAAGAGAAAAATCTTTCAATATGTGCAAGAACAGGAATTACATCTAAATTTTCACTCAAAGATAAAACTTCTTTAATAACCTTATCAGACCATTTTTCAAAAGGCATTTCGACAAGAAGAAGGTCTGTGCCCTGTAAAGTGAGTTTTCTTAAATCTTCTACGCCGCTCATTCCACGGAAGTATTTCACTTCTGCACCACAGAAAATTTCAGGAAGCCCCTGTTCATCTTTAATTCTTTCACGAAGTAATTGTTCTGCCGCATTTCTACGAACTAAAAATTCATCTGGTGACTCACCACTATGGGAAGCATAAAAGTGTGGCGTTGCGGCAACTCTTTCAATGCCTTGCTCAGCCATAATTTTAAGAATCTTAACTGATTCTTCAACGTTTTTACTACCATCATCAAGCCCTGGTAAAATATGTGAATGGAAATCTGTCATAACAATTCCCCTTTTATAAATTATTTGAATTAAGGTGACGAGATTACTCCCGTCACCCTATTTGAAAAATTATTTTACGTATTTTTTGCTATAGTTATTCTTCTTAGCACCCTCTGCACTATTGTAAACAAAGCCAAGAATTTTAACATTAGCAAATTCGAGCTGACGAATAGCATCGCCGAGTTCTGCAGTTGTAGCCTTACCACCACGAACAACGAAAACAATACCACTCAAGTATTTTGAGCAAACAAGTGCATCTGAAACGATTGTTACTGGTGGAAGGTCAATAATAATATAATCGTAGTGAGCTGAAAGACCATTTAAGAGCTTTTCCATACGAGCAGAACCTAAAAGCTCTGTTGGGTTTGGTGGTGTATTACCTGCAGGCATTACATCGAAGCCCTTATCTTCAAGTCTGTAAATAGCTTTTTCAACATCATTCATACCAACAAGAAGGTTTGAAAGACCAGGAGCTGCTTTAAAGCCTAATTTTTTATGGATTGTAGGCAAACGCATATCTGAGTCGATAAGCAAAACTCTCTTACCTGCTTCTGCCATAGCCATAGCTGTGTTAGCAGCAGTTAAGCTCTTACCTTCTGATGGAATAGTACTTGTAACACCAATAACGTGACATTTTGCATCATCTGAGAAAGAGAAGAAAAGGTTAGTTCTTAAAAGGTTATAAGCTTCTTTCGCTGCAAAGCTGATGCCGTTAACAGTGGCATCATTTCTTGTATAATAAGATTTTCTTTTCTTAGCCATTTCTTATTCCTCGCTTTCAGTCTCGCCAGATTCTGCAGTCTGCGCTGGTGCTGGTTCACTTTTCTTTTTTGTGGTAGTCTTTTTCTTGTAATACTTATTCTTAGAATTAACAGTCAAGTCTGGAATAACTGCAAGAATTGGATATTTATAATGTTCAATAAGATATTCTTCTGAGTGAATTTTATTATCGAGAACAAATTGTAAGAATATAAGTGCTACGGCAACAACTGCACCTGCTAATGCACCGATTGCAATATTTTTAACGTAGCTTGGTGAAATAGGCTCGTTGTTAACAATAGCGTAGTCAAGAATTTTAACTGAGCTATTATCAATAATTTCTGAAATTCTTGCAGGTAAAACTTCTGCTATTGTGTTTGCAATTTCTGCTGCTTCTCTTGCATCCTTACTTGAAACAGTAACTTCAAAAACCTCTGTTGAGTTAACAGCCTCTGCTGAAATCATTTCACTTAATTCTTCAAAGTCATAAGAAAGATTTGCTTGCTTTATAACTTCATTTAAAGTAGTACGGCTCTTGAGAGTAACAATATATGTCTGAACAAGAGTTCTCTGTACGTTAACATCAGCTTGTGATATAGTTGTATTATTCTGATTTGTATTGTTTACATAAACCTTAACGCTTGCCTGATAAGTTGGTTCAATAAAGTTGTAAGTAATACCAAAAGCGATACCACCCATAACTATCATAGCTAAAATAATAGCCCAAGCCTTACGCACTAAAATAAGCACAAGCTTTAAAAGGTCGATTTCTATCATATCTCGTTCTTTTTGTGCCACTACATATTCCTCCAATATACATTATTATACACTGTATGATTATAACTCATAAAAATCAAACTGTCAATAAAACTTGTGTCAAATTACGACAAAATTTGATGTAATTTTTGGGGTTAGAGTATGTATTTGTAATCTTTTCTCTTTTATGCTATAATTCAATCTGCAAGGTGGGATTTACTATGAATGACTGGATGAAAAACATCCCCAGTGATTATCTTATTTCAAACATCAATTTACCAGGCACCCATAACAGCTGTGCTCAGTTTATAAATTTTAAGCTAATCAGTAAATGTCAGAACAAAAATATTTTTGACCAATTAAAAATGGGTATTCGTTTTCTTGATATAAGATTTAATTTTGATGGAAATAATCTCTTTATAAATCATAGCTTTTTAAAATGTAAAGCTTCAAGGACCAAAAAAGAAAATCTGTTATTTTCGGATGTTTTAGCCTCTTGTGAAGCTTTCTTAAAAGAAAATCCAAGTGAAATAGTAATTATGTCAATAAAAAGAGAGGCAGGCAAAAGCGAAGAAGAGACTTTTGACTATTTTTATAATACTTTTGTTAAAGATAGTGATATCTTCTATTTAAAAAACGAAGTCCCTTTTTTAAATGAAGTACGTGGCAAAATTGTTCTTTTGAACAGATGTGGAGCAGATATAGGAAACACTACATATACCGATGAAAATACAGGAATAAATTTAACCGGCTGGCCTTACCAGAATTCAAGAAAAGAAGCTAAATTAGAAAAGGTTATGCTTGTAAAAAGAAACAGCAAAAGTGAAGACTTCTTTTATCTTCAGGACTTTTTCAATCTTAAACCAAAAAAGAAATGGGAGCTTGCAGTTTTACCTGCAATTCATAATGCACCACAGGATAATTCAATTATTTTAAATTTCTTTTCTGGAAGCAATATTTTTTCAACGCCAAAAAGATATTCAAGAATTCTTTTCAAAAGCTTTTCTGAGTACAAACTGATGCCACTTAAAAAATACGGCTGGTTAATTTTAGATTTTCCAAATAAAAAAATAATTAAAAAGATAATTTTATCGAATTATTAAAAATATATCACCAATGAATTTCCAGAAAATTCATTGGTGATTTTTTAGTTCATACTTATATTATTAAAAAGCCTTTGAACTTCTTTTTTAAGAAGTGCATTTTCTTCTTTTTCTAAGGCAGGGTCTCTCTCACAAATTTCTTTCGCTCTTTGCTGAGCTTCATAAAGAATTTTTGTGTCACTCATAAGATTTGCAATGTGCATATCTGGAAGCCCGTGCTGCCGGCTACCGAAAAAGTCACCAGGACCACGAAGCTCTAAATCCTTTTGTGCAATTACAAAGCCGTCATTTGTATCGCAAAGAACCTGAAATCTTGTAAGAGCTTCTTCATTTTGTGCATCCGAAAGAAGCACACAGGTGCTCTGCAATTTGCCACGACCAATTCTGCCCCTTAGCTGATGAAGCTGAGAAAGTCCGAAACGTTCAGCATTCTCAATAATCATAACTGTTGCATTTGGTACATCAACACCTACTTCAATAACAACAGTCGAAATAAGAAGCTGAATTTCACCAGAATAAAAACGAGCCATAACCTCATCTTTTTCTTTTGGCTTCATCTGCCCGTGTAAAAGCCCCAAAGTATAATTTTTAAACTGATTTGTTTTTAAATAATCATAATATTCAGTTGCAGGTACTAAGTCACTTTCACTTTCTTCAACAAGTGGACAAACAATATAACCTTGTTGTCCCCCATCCATTGTTTTTCTTAAAAATTCATATAATCTGTCGTGATATGGTGAATTTACTCTGTATGTTTTAATTGGCAAACGCCCTTTTGGTAATTCATCAAGAACAGAAACATCAAGGTCACCATAAATCACCATTGCAAGCGTTCTTGGAATTGGTGTTGCTGACATAACTAAAACATTGACGTTTTCACCTTTTTTAGAAAGTGCCGTTCTCTGCTCTACACCAAAACGATGCTGTTCATCGGTTACAACAAGACCTAAATTTTTAAATACAACATCATTTTGTATCATAGCGTGAGTGCCGACAACCAACTGACACTCGCCACTCTCTAATTTTTCTTTGACTTCGCGTTTTTTCTTTGCAGGTGTAGAGCCTGTTAAAAGCTCAATATTAAAATCATCCTTAAAGAAATTTTTAAGTGTTTTAAAATGCTGATTTGCAAGAACCTCTGTCGGCGCCATAAAGGCAGACTGAAAACCATTTTTTATTGCCGTGTAAATAATTGCAGCCGCAACTGCCGTTTTACCAGAACCAACATCACCCTGAACTAATCTGTTCATTGGTTTTTCGCTCATTAAGTCACTGACTGCTTCGCTCACAGCTCTTTTTTGTGCAGAAGTCGGTTCAAATGGTAGCTTTTTATAAAATTCTTCGCTTTTATCCTCTTTTACAGGAATAGTTTTTCTTACTTCTATAGAGCTTCTTTGTGATAATAAGCCTAACTGTAAAATTAAAAGCTCTTCAAAGATAAGACGTCTTTTTGCTTGCCTTAACATTTCTTCACTTTCTGGAAAGTGAATATTCTTTAAAGCTTCTTCTAATGGCAAAAGCTTATATTTTTCTATTAAATACTGTGGCAGAACCTCTTTAATATTACCTTTTATCTCTTTTAAAGCTGTTTCTACTATTTTTTCAATATTTTTAGAAGTTAAATTAGAGTTTGCTTTATAAATTGGTCTTAATCTCTGCTTTTCACCTGCTAATTCAAATTTAGGTGAAAGCATAGTTCTACTGCCATATTTATCGAGAGTAACTTTACCAAAAAACAGATATTCTTCGTTCTCTTTAAGAGAATTTTTAACGTACTTATTATTAAAGAAAACAAGT
>JAZNCY010000092.1:0-1626 GCA_045587825.1 Acutalibacteraceae bacterium | reverse complement strand
CACACACCAGTTGCATCATTAGACTGCTTATATGAAAGAACTATTACTATAAATGGTTTTTCTAAAGCCTTCTCTATGACTGGCTGGCGTCTCGGTTACTGTTGCGGTCCAAAAGAAATTTTAGACCAGATTACAAAAATTCACCAATACAATATTATGTGTGCGCCGACTACTTCACAGTATGCTGCTATTGAAGCATTGAGAAGCTGTGACGAAGACGTTGAAAGAATGCACGAAGAATACGACAGAAGAAGACGTCTTATTGTTAACGGCTTTAATAAAATCGGTCTTACCTGCCGTGAGCCAAAAGGTGCTTTTTACTCATTCCCTTGTATTGAGAGTACAGGTCTTACGAGTGAAGAATTCTGTGAAAGACTTTTAAGAGAAAAGAAAGTTGCAGTAGTACCTGGTACTGCATTCGGTCAAGGTGGCGAAAGCTTCATAAGAGCCTCTTACTGCTACTCAGTTGAGCATATTATTAAGGCACTTAAACGAATTGAAGAATTTGTTAATGAATTAAATTCAAGTGCAGAGTGCTGAGTGCAAAGTGATGAGTTAAGGAAACGCTTTGCGTTTGATTATAATTAAATACAGATAACAAAAACTACATTCTCTCATTTAAGGATTAATCTTAAATCTAAAAATGAAAGAATGTAGTTATTTTATAATTTTATAAATGCCGACCGCAGGTCCCGAAACTATTCACTATTCATTATTCACTATTCACTTGAGCATAGCGAATTATATTTTCATAGCAACGTCCCAAGCTTGCCAGATAACAGTTCTAAGGCTACCAACTTTGAATGCGTCACCAATAACGTGAACGTGTTTGCTCTTTTCTGCAACTGGAGCAGAGTTGTAACCAACTGAAAGAACTACTGTGTCTGCTGGGATTGTTTCTGTTTTGCCGTCTTTAGTCATAACAGTTACACTGCTATCAGTAATTTCTGTTGTTTTTGACTCAAGGTAAACAGGAACTTTCTTTGCTTTGAAGTAATCACGAAGATAACTTGTGTTAGCAAGAGCGATACCAGGAGTTGTGATAAGGTCATCCTGCATTTCAACAATAGCAACATTTTTGCCGTATGTTCTGTGGAGTTCAAGTGCGATTTCGCAACCTGTAAGACCACCACCGATAACAACAACATTGTCACCTGCTTTTGACATATCGCTTAAAAGGAAGTCAACTGCTTCAACTGCCTTGTCTGCACCAGGAATTGGAATTCTCTTTGCAGTAGCACCAGTTGCAACGATAACTTCGTCAGCGTTAAGAGAAGCAACGTCTTTAACTTCTGTATTCATATGAATTGTAATTGCATCATATTTCTTAACTTCACGATTATACCAAGCAATAAGGTCGCGGTCCTTTTCTTTGTATGTAGGGGCAGCCGCAGCAATAAATACGCCACCTAATTTATCGGTTTTTTCGTAAAGGTCAACTTTGTGACCGCGTTGTGCAAGAACAATAGCAGCTTCCATACCACCGATACCGCCACCGATAATAGCAACTTTCTTTGCTTTCTTTGCAGGTTCAATTTTATATTTCTTAGACTGCATTGTTTTAGGGTTAAGAGCACAACGAGAAAGTCCCATTGTGTCGAAAAGGTCCTGAGTATTTGCGTGACC
>JAZNCY010000091.1:0-1510 GCA_045587825.1 Acutalibacteraceae bacterium | reverse complement strand
ACGGCAAATTTGAACGTTTAACAGAGGATGAAGCAATTTCTATTGAAGAACTCACAGAACGCCTCAAAACGCAAAATAAGCCAATTGTATTAATAGGCGATGGTGCGAACGTTTGTTATAACAAAATGAAAGACGTATTAGAAAACGTTTCAGTTGCGTCTGCCACTATTTGTTATCAATCTGCTTCATCAGTAGCATTAATTGCTGAAGAAATGGTTTTAAAGAATGAAAATAACGCTGTTTCTGCTGATGAATTAGTACCTAAATATTTAAGACTCTCACAAGCGGAGAGAGAATTAAAGAAAAGACAAGAAAATAATTAAAGTGAAAGAAGGATTTTGAAATGATAGCTATTGCATCAGACCACGCAGGATTTCCATTAAAGGAAGAAATCAAAAAGTTTTTAGAAGAGAAAAATATTGAGTTTATTGATTGTGGTGCACATTCAACTGACTCTGTTGACTATGCAAAATTTGCACAAATTGCTTGCCTTAAGGTAACTGAAGGTTATGCAGACAAAGCAATTCTTTGCTGTGGTACCGGTATTGGTATCTCAATGGCAGCAAATAAGGTTAAAGGCATTCGTGCCGCTTGTTGCTCAGATTATTTCAGTGCAAAATTTACCCGTTTACATAATGATGCTAACGTGCTCTGCATGGGTGCAAGAGTTATCGGCGGTGGCGCCGCTTGTGAATTAGTTGACGTTTTCCTTTCAACTGAATTCGAGGGTGGCAGACATCAAAGAAGAGTTGACCAGATTATGGCGATTGAGAACGGAGAAATCTTATAATCTGGTGTTAGATTTTAGGTGTTAGTTGTTAATATCGTAGGGGCAGACCTTTGGTCGCCCGCAATAGTAATTTAACTGATAGCGAAGCTTTACCTCCTTTGAAAAGGAGGGGGACCAAGCTTGCTTGGTGGAGAATTGATTTTTGTTGCGGCAAAAATATTTTCAAAAGAAAGAAGTAATACCCATGCAAAAGCAAAAACTCAAACTCACAATAATCTCAGCACTTTTTGCCGCTTTAATTTGTGTTGCGACAATGGTTGTGAAAATTCCTACACCGCTTAATGGTTACATAAATTTAGGTGATTGTGTAATTCTTGTTGCTGCTTTCACCTTGCCTTGTGGCTACGGATTTTTAGCTGCTGGTATCGGCTCAGCTTTAGCTGATATTCTTTCAGGTTACACAGCATACGCCCCAGCAACATTTATTATTAAAGGCTTAATGGTGCTTGTTGTTTATTTAATTACAAAGCTTTTAAACGTAAACAAACCAAACATTGTAAAAGCAATTTCAGGTCTTTTAGCAGAACTCTGGATGGTGCTTGGTTATTACATCTTTGAAGGCTTTATGTACGGCTTCAAGGCATCACTTCTTAACATTCCAATGAATTTAATTCAAGGCGTTGCAGGGTTCGTGCTTGCAGTTATTTTAATTAAAGTGCTTGAGAAGCAGAAAGTTTTAGAAGTCGGATCGTAGCCATGTCGTGCTGTGGGCCAAGGAGT
>JAZNCY010000090.1:0-5128 GCA_045587825.1 Acutalibacteraceae bacterium | reverse complement strand
AATAAACAAAATAAATCAACAGAATAATAACATAAATTGGCATTTTTAATCTCTTCTTAATAATTATCATTGATTTTTGCTGCATAATATGATAAGATTGAGTAAACACTCACCATTGACTTGAAAAGGGGCTTTTTATATGTTGTTTTATGTTTGCTTAGCGTTAGGGCTTATCAATTTGATTTTGTTCTTAGCCCAAAGAAAACCAGAGGTTTCATTAAAGGTTTTATTTTTCAAAACTACAACAAGTGCATTGTTTATTTTGGCTTCGTTTGCAGCGTTTTATGAAAATGAGAATTGCCCACAGAAATTAGCATTATTGTTCTTTGCGGGGGCTGTTTGCGGTCTTTTAGGTGATATCTGGCTTGATGCAAAATATATATTCCCATCAGAAAAAAATGGACTTTTAAAAGCAGGGTTTATAAGCTTTCTTATAGGTCATGTTTTCTTCATAATTGGTATGTTTATAACTTATGGCGTTTCAACTATTTCTATAATCTGTGGTGTTGTTGGTGCTTTGCTTGCTCCAGTTTCTTGTATCATTACAGAAAAGGTGCTTAAAGCAGACTTCGGTAAGGATAAGTTAATAAGCATAGTTTATACAGGCGTTCTTATGTTAGCAACTGGTATTTCACTTGGTATTGCTATTGACAATAATTTTGATGCATCTTCACTTGTAAGATTTATTGGTATGGCATTATTCTTAGGTTCAGATGCAGTTTTAGCAAAGGTTTATTTCTGCGAAGGTCAAAACACAAGAGTAAATGTTGTTATTAACCACGCCCTTTACTATTTAGCACAGTTCTCATTAGCAACATCATTATTCTTATTTTAAGGCAATAAATTTCGGGTGGTAAAATGCAAACAGAAAGATTATATTATAAAGACAGTTATATAAAAAAATTTGAAGCTAAAGCTATCTCTTGTGAAAAAAGAGATGGCTTTTATGCCGTTATATTGGATAAAACAGCCTTTTTCCCAGAGGGTGGCGGTCAGAAATCTGACTCAGGATTTATAGGTGACGTTAAGATTTTTGACGTACAGGAAGAAAACGGCGAAATAATACATAAATCAAAAGAAGAAATAAAACCAAACGAAGAATACACTTGTAAAATCGATTGGGAAAAAAGATTTTTAAGAATGCAGAATCACACAGGTGAGCATATTATTTCTGGTATTGTAAATAGAAAATATGGTTATGATAACGTCGGCTTCCACCTTGACGATGAATATGTAACGTTTGATTTTAATGGCGAATTAACTCGTGAACAGCTTGACGAAATCGAAGACGAAGCAAACGAAATAATTTATAAAAATATTAAAGTGAATACATCTTTTCCAGATGAAAAAGAATTGACAACGCTCGAATATCGTAGTAAATTAGAACTTACAGAAAATGTAAGAATAGTTACAATTGACGGCGTTGACGTTTGTGCTTGTTGCGCACCACACGTGAATTCAACTGCAGAGGTTGGAATTATAAAATTACTCGATTTTATGAAGCATCGTGGTGGTGTAAGAATTGTTATGAAAGCGGGTAAATTAGCGCTTTTAGATTATCGTGATAAGTATAAAAATGCTTTAGGTATTTCAAATCTTCTTTCAGTAAAGCAACAAGATATTTTTACTGCAACCGAAAAGTTTTATAACGATTTAAGTGAAGAACGCCGTAAATTTTATGAGTACAGATTATCTGTCGCAGAGCGTGACAAAGCGAATTTATGTGAAGTTAACGGCTCATTGATACTTATAACAAGTGGCTACGATAGCGATATGATGAGAGAAGTAGTAAACTTCGCAGTAGAAAAAACTGAGAAGTACGGAGCAGTTTTCTCAGGTAATGACAGTGATGGATATTCCTTTGTTATTGCTTCAAAGTCACAGGATATGAATATCTTAAGAAATGAGTTAAATTCAAAGCTCAATGGTCGTGGTGGCGGTCGTGATGGTATGATTCAGGGCAAAGCAACCACAACAAAAGAAAAAATTATAGATTTCTTTAAGGAAGTGTAAATATGAGTGAATTTACTGTAAAACCAGCAAGGGGAAGTACACCTAACCCCGACCATATTTTTATAAGCATTAAGGGTGACGCTAAAACCTCAATGACAGTTACCTGGCGTACTTCAGTTGACGCAACAAGTGGCTACGCTTTAGTAAGAGAAGATGGCAAAAACGACTTAATGAAATATGAAGCAGTAAAAGGTTATTTCAAAAGTGATATAGATGAAAGTAATATTTTCTGGGCAGATATGGTTAATTTAAAGCCTGGTACAAAATATTTCTATACTGTTGGTAATGACGAATACAGAAGCGAGGAATATTTCTTTACTACTGAAGAGGAAAATGCAGAAAGCTTTAAATTTATGTGTGTTTCTGACCAGCAGAAAGGTGACCCTCACGATTTACCAGATTACAGTTACTTTACAAAGGTTTTAAAAACTGTTTTAGAAGAGAATCCGGACATTAAATTCATTCTTACTGCAGGCGATAATACCGACTGTGGTCAGCACGAGGTTCAGTGGAATGGTGCATTCTCAGGTCTTAAGGGTGTTGTTGAATACATACCATTTATGATGACTGTCGGCAATCACGATAATCGTGGCTTCAAGGATTATAAAAATCATATCGGCAGATATTACGCTGAACCAGCAGAATTTTTCTGCAATCAGTTCAAAGGCTCATACCCATTCAATGGACCTGAAGGCTGGGAAACAGAAAACTATTCATTCAGCTACGGTAATGCGCATTTTAACATAATAAGCGTTAACGAGCCTGAAAGAGTAAATGACTGGTTAATTAAAGATATAGGTGCTACCGACAGAGTGTGGAAATTTGGTTCTTACCATTTCCCAATGTATTATGCAGGGCCTGAACTCAGTAACGATGATGGTTACCCAATGATGCGAGAGGGTATTGAAATGCTCGATGTTCTCTTTGCAGGTCACGAGCATAACTTTGCAAGAACATTCCCTATAAAGAATGAACAATTATTTGATAAGCCTTCACAAGGTACAATTCATTACGAGTTAGGTAATAGTGACCGTAACCCTCCAGGCACTATGTCTTGCCATAAGGTATGGCACGCTGCACATTACCCTTGCGAAGAGCAGATTTCAACAGTTGCAATAGTTGAAGTATTTAAAGATAAGGTAATTCTCACTTCAAAGGTAGTTGAAGACGGCAGAATTATTGACCAATGTATAATAGATAAAAAGAATGACACTATTTACCCAATCGCTTTAGCGCCAATTTTCAAGAGAAGAACAAGAACGTTCTATAAAGGCTTAGGTTTAGGTCTTAGTGAGCGTGAACAAATTCCAGAGTTCAAAGATGGTATGTGGTTCTCACCACTCGCTGCTATGTTTACAGCTATCGGTGCAGACGTTAAAAAAGAAGAGGGTAAAGTAACCTTAGGTATCTACGGCAAAACTGCAACGTTTACAGAGGGTAGTAATATTGCAGTAACAAATGATGGTGAAGTTACACTTCCAGCAAAAGTTTACCGTGGAGAAAACAGTCAGCTTTACATACCACTTGATGCAATTATACCTTGCTTCAATATGAAATGGGCTTATGCTGAGAGAAATAACTATCTCACAATAGAGCACGTAGATGAAGCAATCCCAATGACAAAACAACCATAATGGAGTGAATAATCAATTATGATTCCATTAATTAAAGATAAAAAAGTATCAGAATACACTTCTGCTTATTCTTCAAAGTTATGGCTTTTTGAGAATGTAGAAAAACAAGAATATTTATCTCACCTTGAGGATATTAAAGCTAATGGCTACAAAGAAGCCTACAAAACAGATATTGAAGATAATTTAACTTCTGTTTTTGAGAATGGCGAAAATCTTGTTATTAGTTCTTTTTATCCTTGCGATAATACTGTAAGAACAGTTTTAGAAAATAATAAAAATCTTCCCGAATTTAAAATGAGGGAAGATTTAGAAAGCACTTCACAAACCACCTTGTGGCAGTTTGAAGTTGACCACTCTTTAATTGACTGTGGTATGTGTTACATAATCCGCTGTTGTGACGGCTCTTTCTTTATAATAGATAGTGCTCACACATACTCTTGTCGTGATGACGAAAGAATTCACGAATTTTTAAGAGAGCGTACCCCAGAGGGCGAAAAAATAAGAATTGCTGGTTGGTTTTTCAGCCACGGGCACGATGACCACATTGCACAGTTTACTAATTTCTTAAAGTATTGTTCGAACGACGTTATTATTGAAGGTCTTTACTTCAATTTTCCAACATTTGACCACAGAGATGCTCATAACTGGATGGGTGCAGGCGAGGGGTACGTTAAGCAGTTCAGAGATGCAATTTCTAAGCGTAGTGATATACCTGTTTACACACTCCATTCAGGCGAAGTTTTCTATATAAGAAACTTGAAATTCGACGTGCTCTGTTCTCACGAAGACGTGTTCCCGAAATCAAATGAAAACTATAACGATTCTTCGGTTATTTTAATGATGACGGCAGAAAATACAAAAGTCTGCTTCCCGGGTGACGCTGGTCACGAAGAAAGCTATATTTTAGAAAATCGCTATAAAAATGGCTACTTAAAGTGTGAAATTATGCAGTCAGCACACCACGCCCATTTTGGTACAACTCCTTTGTTTTACAGAATGACAAATTCTGAGGTTGCACTCGTGCCATCAACACAAATTATGTACGATGGCGACTTGCCACGCTATGAAGCAACAAAAGTAATGACAGATATTGCAAAATATCTCTTTATAGCTTCAAATGGTACAGTTGAAATCGACTTGCCATATAAATCTGGTGAAATCAAAGTCCACCCCGACGAAACATTCGAAAACTTCCAAGGCATAAACAACCTCTGGAATTACGAATACACAGACGAAAGAAAAGCCCAGCTTTATAAAGAGTATTTAGAGCGTGGGGGTAAGGCGATTCAAGAATACGACTCTTTGCTCTAATTCGGAATGCGTAATTCGTAATTCGGAATTTCGGAAGCCTTACGGCTTGATTATACTTAATTACCAATAAAAACAAAAAGTTCTATCATTTTTAGTTTACGAAAGACTTTAAATGATAGAATTTTTATGTTGTTGCGAAGCCTTACCTCGTTTGAAAAAGAGGGGGACCA
>JAZNCY010000089.1:0-15756 GCA_045587825.1 Acutalibacteraceae bacterium | reverse complement strand
TTCTGCCTCTGTAGTTACTTTGTAAAAGACTGGTCTGTTGCTTCTGTTGATATTCTTAATGCAGTAAGCTTTTACTTCCTCGGCGGCGTTCTTAACACATATATGATTAAAACAAAAGCTAAAGAGCTTACATTAAGAAGATATATCGAACACGACAGAGATACTGACCCACTCACCCTCCTTTATAATAAAGCGGCTGTCGGCAGAGAAATTTCAAAGCATATAAACGAAGGTGGAACAGGCGTATTTATGTTTGTTGACCTTGACAACTTTAAAAAGGTTAATGACACTTATGGTCACGCTGTTGGTGATGATGTTCTTCACGAGTTTGGTGACTGTATCAGACGTGTTTTCCGTCACACTGACATTTTAGGTCGTTTTGGCGGCGATGAATTTATAATTTTCTTACCACATCCTATTGATGATGATATTGTTTCAACACGTGCTCAGGACCTCCTCAGTTTAATGGACGAAAACATTAAAATTGAAGATACATCCATTGACTTCCACGCAAGTATCGGTATTGCAAAATGTCCTGAAAATGGCACTACTTATGAAGAAGTAATGGAAAAAGCTGACCAAGCACTTTATTACTCAAAGAAAAATGGTAAGAATATGTTTATGTATTACGATAATCTTCCTGAAGAATATTTGAAATCTTTAGAGGAAGAAGAAAACAATTAATTTAAAAATAGAAGGCGATTTTTTTGAACATCTGGCACGATATCAACCCTGAAAGAATCTCACGTTCATCTTATGCTGCAGTTATAGAAATAAGCAAGGGCAGTAAAATGAAATATGAACTCGATAAAGAAACAGGTCTTTTAAGACTTGACCGTGTTCTCCATACATCTACACACTACCCTGCTAACTACGGTTTTATTCCAAGAACGTATGCAAAGGATAACGACCCCTTAGATGTGCTTGTTCTTTGTTCTGAACAAATACAGCCGATGTCTATTGTTGAGTGTTACCCTATAGGCGTTATTTCAATGCTTGACAATGGCGCACCTGACGATAAGATAATTTCTATTCCATTTAATGACCCGACTTATAACACTTACAAAGATATAAGCCAATTACCTCCTCACGTGTTTGATGAAATGAAGCATTTCTTCTCAGTTTATAAAACACTTGAAGAGAAGGAAACCGCAATTGATGAGGTTAAGGGTGTATTAGATGCCGTTTCTATTATTGAGGATTCAATAAAGGCATACGAAGAAAAATTTCTCGGAAAAATAAGGTGAACTTTTATGGCTTCCACAAATTTTGAAAATGGTTTATATATCGTTGGCAGCGACTTTAAAGTACGCTATGCGAATGATACTTTAAAAGAGTTCTTCCCCCAGCTTATTGAGGGTGGGCTCTGCTATAAAGCAATTGCAAACAGAGAAGAACCCTGCACCTTTTGTCCGATTGCTAATGGTCTTGAAAAAGGCAGACTTTTATTTAACTCAACTAATTTCAGTCGCTATGGTGCAGCCTTTACCAATATAACCACTCCAGAATTTAAAGATTGCTATTCAGTAATGGTTCAGCAGATTGCAAGCCCTGATATGCTTCAGAAATTAGATGCTGACCAGATGCAGGCAATATTATTGCAACAGCAGGAATTGCAGAACAGAAATGTTGTTATTGAAACACTTGCCGCCGAATATGAATTAATATATTTTGTATGCGAAGAAAATGGTGGTTTCAAATGTACTAAATATTACGACCAAAATGGTACCAATTCCTTTGAAACTGGTGATATGGCTCTTTCAAATTACGATGTTCTTATGAAGAATTATGCTGAACTTCATATTCACAAAGATGACAGAGCGATGTTTTTAGAAGGAATCCAGATACCAAATGTGCATAAATGTATTTTTGGTGAAGAGAGAGTTTTCGAATTAAATTACAGAGAATGTCACAACGACGAGATAAAATATATGCAGATACGCTTTATTCCTATAAAGTCGGAGAATTCTGTTAACGTCGTTATCGCCTTCCGTTGTATCGATAATATCGTTGAACAAGAATTAGAGGAACGTGAAAGAACACAAAAACTTCTCGAAAGCTCAAACCAGCGTCTTAAAGTTATTGAGGGTCTTTGCACAGAATATGAAACACTTTATTACGTTGATGCTAATCACGACCTTGCTATTCCTTACCTTGTTTCAGATTTATGGCCTGAGGAATACAAAAAAACATTTTTATTTAATGAAATACCTTTTACTATAACCTTCCATCAATATATTGATAATGACGTTGCACCTAATCAACGTGAGTATGTAAAAGCACAGACTGATTTAAATCTCGTTACAAATAAGTTAAAAGAGCAGAAATGCTACAGAATCAATTTTGAGGTTTTAGCAGAAAATAAACTTCTTCATTTCCAGATATTTATAGCTCGAATCGGTGAACCACACGAGCAGGTATGGGCATTCAAGAGTATTGAAGAAACTGTTGAAGAACAGGTTAAACAGCACAGAATTCTTATTGATGCACTTGACAAAGCAAAAAAAGCAGAACAAGCGAAGACAAATTTCCTCTTCAATATGTCTCACGATATCCGTACACCTATGAATGCAATCATAGGATATAACACAATTGCAGAGAAGAATATTGAAGATAAAGAAGTTGCTCTTGATGCTCTCAAAAAGGCAAAACACTCTGGTCAGCATATGCTCAGTATCATAAATGATATTCTTGATATGGCACGTATCGAAAATGGCAAAATTGAAATCAATAATGATATAGTTGATTTCACCAATCTTGTTAACGAGCTTAAAGAAATGTTCATTCATGAAATGTCTAAAAAAGACATTGAATTTGTAACCTCCATTAAAGTAGATACCCCTGCCATTTATACGGATTCTCTTCGCATTTCACAAGTAATAACCAACCTTTTAAGCAATGCTTTGAAGTTCACAAATGCTGGTGGCAAAGTTACCTTCCAGGTAACAGAATTAAATTCTCCTGATGATACTGCTCATTTCCAGATAAGAATCGAAGATACTGGTGTTGGTATGAGTGAAGACTTCCAGAAACATCTTTTCACTGCTTTTGAACGTGAGCACAATACAACAAAAAGTGGTATTCAGGGTACGGGTCTTGGTCTTGCAATCACTAAAAACCTTGTTGCTCTTTTAGGTGGTACGCTTACATATAACAGTATGCTCGGTATTGGTACTGAGTTCACTGTTACATTCAAAGCAAAAAAAGCCGAGGCGCCTTTATCCGCACCAAAAGTAACTTCTGCACTTATTCCTGAACTTAAAGGTGCAAGAATTCTCGTTGTTGAAGATAATATGATAAACCGTGAAATAGCACGTGAACTCCTTGAAGATGAAGGCTTTATAATTGAAGAAGCTGAAGATGGTACTGTTGCTGTCGATATGCTTGAAAAAAGCAGTAAGGATTATTACACCTTTGTACTTATGGATATTCAGATGCCTATTATGAACGGCTACACTGCAACACGTAAAATACGAAGTTCTTATAATTCTGACATTGCAAACATACCGATTATTGCGATGACTGCAAATGCCTTTACTGAGGATAGAAAAAATGCACTTGATGCAGGTATGAATGAACACGTTCCGAAACCACTTGATATTGATAAGCTTATCGAGGTTTTAAATCGTGTTTACAAAGAAACTCATAAATAACAAAAAACCAGAAACTTTAAAAAGTTTCTGGTTTTTTTGTTATTTTTGGACACAATAATTCTGGTGATAAATATGAGTCCCAAAAGAATTGAAAAAAATGTAATTTTATTAAACAATCGTCCCAGCATTATTGGAAATGCCGCCGTTGTAGGCAAAAAAGAAGGTGAAGGACCTCTTTCTCAGGAATTCGACAAAATTTTTGAAGATGAATTTTTAGGGAAAGAAACCTTTGAAAAAGCTGAAAGCGAATTAGTTAAAGAAGCCGTAAAAACCGCTCTTAGTAAGTCAGAACTTTCGCCTGAAGATATTAATTGTTGCTTTTCAGGTGACCTTTTAAATCAATGCATCGGCTCATCATTTGGTTTACGTGAATTCAACATTCCTTTTTCGGGGCTTTATGGTGCTTGCTCCACAATGGCACTCTCTCTTGCTCTTTCAGCAACACTTATTGATTCTGGAGCATTGGAAACCGCAATTGCTTCAACATCTTCGCATTTCTGCTCTGCCGAACGCCAATACAGAAACCCTTTAGAATATGGTGGCCAGAGACCACCTTGTGCACAATGGACTGTTACCGGCTCAGGTGCACTTGTTTTGAAAAACAATGTTCCTCTTAACCCTCGTGTAAACGCTGTGATATTCGGAAAAATACGTGATTTAGGAATAACCGATGCTAACAATATGGGTGCAGCAATGGCTCCTGCCGCTTCACTTCTTATAAGTGAATTTTTAAACGAAACCCACACAACACCCGACGATTTTGATTTAATTTTAACGGGTGATTTAGGCAAGGTCGGAAGCGATATTCTTAAAGAGCTTTTAATAAAAGAAAGCAATATCGACATTTCATCCGTTCATAATGATTGCGGTATTATGATTTATGATGCTGACGCTCAGGATGTTCACGCTGGTGGTTCTGGTTGTGGGTGCAGTGCAACTGTACTTTGTTCATACATTATAAATAAACTACGAAAAAAAGAACTGAACAGAGTGTTTTTTGTTGGCACCGGCGCACTACTCTCCCCGACCTCCTCATTACAAGGTGAGAGCATACCTGGTATTGCACACGGCGTTTTACTCACTTCTGACTGAAAGGAATTATAATATGAACCATTGTTTAAAAACCTTAAAAAACATTGAAAAACTCACAAAAGCATATAAATCTATTTATGTTTTAAAAAAACTATTATCTATATTTCTTATAACCTACACCGCCATTAAGGTTATCACTTTCTTTATCAATAAATAAAAATAATCTCCCTGAATATACAGGGAGATATATTTTATTATTACATTAATTTTTTATAAAGTGCAACAATTTCTTCAACGCTTGTATCTCTTGGGTTACCAGGTCTGCAAGCATCAGCATAAGCACTTTCAGCAAGGAACTGAATATCCTCTTCTTTAACGATTTCTTTAAGGTCCTCAGGAATACCAACGTCAATAGCTAACTTCTTAACTGCTGCGATAGCTGCTATACGAGCGCCTTCTATTGTCATTGTTTCAGTACCCTTAACGCCCATTGCCTTAGCGATATCTCTGTATTTTTCACCAGTACATTCTGCATTATATTCCATTACTGTAGGAAGAATAATAGCGTTAGCTACGCCGTGAGGTGTATCGTAAAGAGCACCTAAGCCGTGAGCCATACTATGAACAATACCGAGTCCAACGTTTGAGAAGCCCTGACCTGCAACGTATTGTGCAAGAGCCATACCCTCTCTGCCCTCAGCAGTATTTTCGCAAGCACCACGAAGGTGTTTTGAAATAAGCTCAATAGCTTTGAGGTGGAACATATCTGTCATTTCCCAAGCGCCTTTAGTAATATAACCTTCAATAGCGTGAGTTAATGCATCCATACCTGTAGCTGCTGTAAGACCTTTTGGCATAGAAGCCATCATATCAGGGTCAACAACTGCAATTTCTGGAATATCGTGAACGTCAACACAAACGAATTTGCGTTTCTTTTCAACATCAGTAATAACATAGTTAATTGTAACCTCAGCCGCAGTACCAGCAGTTGTAGGAACCGCAATAGTAAATGTAGCGTGATTTTTTGTAGGTGCAACACCTTCAAGACTTCTTACGTCAGAAAACTCTGGGTTTTCAATAATAATACCAATAGCTTTTGCAGTATCCATTGCAGAACCGCCACCGATAGCAACTATTGAATCTGCACCAGAATCTTTAAATGCTTTAACGCCGTCAAGTACGTTTTCAATAGTAGGGTTAGCCTTGATATTGCTGAAAACCTCGTAAGGAACAGAAGCTTCTGCTAAAACGTCTGTAACCTTTGCTGCAACACCAAATTTAATTAAATCAGGGTCAGTACAAACAAAAACCTTTTTATAACCACGAGCCTTAATCTCGTTTGGAATTTCTGCTATAGCGCCTTTACCGTGATATGAAATTGTGTTTAAAACTATTCTTTGTGCCATGGGAAACTCCTCCTAAAAATTAACAATATATTTGTAAATTATTCACAAATATGTTTTATAATTCAGATAACTTTTATAAGTATCTAATAATAGATTACACTATTTTTAGCTTATTGTCAATATACATATTATAAATATATATTAAGTTATTATATTGTTTTTATCGATATAATATGATATAATGAAAATATATTTTCACAGGAGATTTTTTATGGAAATTCCAAAGATACTTTTAAACAAAGCAAATGAAATTGAAGCAATTTTAAAAGAAAAATGTCCCGAAGCTGCGCCATTTTTTAAAGGTTGCTTTTTAAATACGATTGAAACAACCGTAAAACAGCTTTCTGACGGTAGCTACTTTGTTATTACAGGAGATATTCCTGCTATGTGGTTAAGAGACAGTGCCGCACAGGTTAAGCCATATATCCGCTATGCAAATGAAGATGAGGATTTAAAAAACATTTTAAAAAGCATTATTGAAAAACACGCTTTTTACGTTTGCCTTGACCCTTATTCAAATGCATTCAATTCAGAGGCTAACCCAGACTCTGCAAAAGATGAAACCGACTTTTACCACGAGCTTATATGGGAAAGAAAATATGAGGTTGACTCTTTGTGTGCTCCACTTTACTTAGCTCACGAATATTATGAAACAACTCTTGATACTTCTATTTTCACAGAGCAGTTTCACGAAATGCTTATAAAAATTTATGAAACCTTCAAAAAAGAGCAGAATCATTTTGCTAACTCTACATATTTCTTCCACAGAGAAAACTGCCCTGTTATAGACACACTCTCAAATAATGGCAAAGGTGAAGATGTTTCATATACAGGTATGACGTGGTCAGGCTTCAGACCATCTGATGACCGTTGTAAATTAGGTTATTTAATACCTGCTAATATGATGGCTGTATGTGCTTTGAAAAAGGCTGCAGAAATGGCAAGTATTGGTTTTGAAGATATTAAGCTTGAGAGCGAATGCCGTTCACTTGCATTTGATATTGACGAGGGTATTAAAGAATATGGCGTAATCCAGAATGAACGCCACGGCAAAATGTTTGCTTACGAAACAGATGGCAAGGGTAATTATGTTTTAATGGACGATGCAAACTCGCCTAGTCTTCTTGCCGCACCATATTTGGGTTACATAAAAGCAGATAACGAGCTTTATAAAAATACAAGAAGCTTTGTGCTCTCTAATGATAACCCTTGGTATTTTGAAGGCAGAGCAGCCAAAGGTGTTGGTAGCCCTCACACTGGTATTGATAAAATATGGCATATTGCGCTTTCAATGCAGGCTCTCACAAGCTCCAATCCCGAGGAAATAAAAGAGTGCATAAATATGCTTACTACTACCGACGCAGGTACAAAATTAATGCACGAGTCATTTTATAAACACGATGCAACTGATTTCACAAGGCCTTGGTTTGCCTGGTCTAACAGCCTTTTTGCAGAACTCCTGATAAGAATTGCTGAAGGAAAAATCCCTTTAAATTAAGAATTTGGGAAGCCTTGCAGGTTTAAAATGTAAAATTCAAAATGCAAAATGCAAAATTTTGGAAGCCTAACGCCTTGATTATAATTTAATATAAATAACAAAAACTACATTCATTCATTTTTACTTTAAATGAACGGATGTAGTTATTTTTCTTTACCTCCTTTGAAAAAGAGGGGGACCATCGCTTTCGATGGTGGAGAATTGATATCAGAATACGCTTCAGGGTACGGATAATAGTTGAAATTTAATGAATGATAAATAGTGAATAATGAATAATTAAGGAACTGCATTGGCATTATAAATTGAATAAATAATAGCTTATCCTATCATTTTTAGTTGATACCTAAATCGAACTTTAAATGATAGGATAAATTTATTTATCTTAATATTTAATTATAATCGGCGTAGCCCCAAAATTATTCATTCTTCATCATTCATCAGCGTAAGCGACTTCATTATTCATTAAAAGTTTATCGCCTTGCACTAACGTGCATTTAAAAATCAATTTTCCACCGTTCCAAAGAACTTTATAAAAGAATAAAACAAACCTCACGCTTGAAAATAAACTATAAAAAGAGAAATAAAGTGAAGAACGGTCCCCCTTCTTTTCAAAGAAGGTTAGCTTCGCTACAAATTACTTCTTTGTTTCATTTATAATGCTAACCGCAGGTCCAGAAATTCTGTATTTTGTAGTGGGTAATAAAAGCTCTGCCCCTACAAAGAAACAAAAACCTTTCACAGTTTTCACTGTGAAAGGTTTTAATTTTAGTTTATTACAACTTAACCTTCAACTGGAGTATCTGAAGCTGATTCAGATGTAGCTGGAGCCTGGGTAGTAGTTGTAGTAGTTGTATCAGATTCTTCAACCTTTTGAGTTGTTGACTCTGATTCACCTTCTGATGCATCTTCTGAAGCATCTACAGATGTATCCTCAGATGTACCTTCTGTTGATGGTTCTGTTGAAGCAGGAGCCTGTGTTGTTGGCTCTGTTGTAGAAGGAGCTGTTGTAGTAACAGTTGTTTCCTCTTCTTCTTCAACTATAAGATCTTCACCGAAGATTTTGAGAACAGCAGCTGAGAAGTCATTAGCATCAAGAGCTGTGTCAGCAGTAATGTTACCAGCTGTGTAATAAATACCTTCAAGTGGTCTGTTAGTATTAGCAGCTGCAGCTAACTGAATTAACATACAGTCAATAGCGTCAATTGCACCGTCGCCGTTAACGTCACCTTCAACAATGATAACGATTTCGTCTACTACGTTACCAGTAGCATCCTTAACAAGAACCTTAGTACCTGTACCGTAAGATTTTACTGTCTTAGTTTCTTCATTACCAGCTTCATCTTCAACTTTGTAAGTGTAGCTCTGGCTTGGTTCAACAGCTAATGTATATGTTGAGTTTTCTTCAAGAACTACAATTGCTTTAAGTTGTTCTTCGATTGAAGGTGCTGGAGTATTTTCGTCAATATCTTCTGTTATGAATTCTTTGAAGAGAACGCCGTCAGCAACTTCTTCAATGTTTGTTGCTTCTTCGTCAATAACTACTTCATAAACGTCTTTAACTTCAACGAATGTAAAGTCGTCATCTTCTTTTGTAGCATCTTGTTCTGCATAAGTTTCAGCAGCTGAACCTTTAACGCCGTAGATTGTGAAGTTTTCTACTGGAGTAGCATCAATATCTTCTACCAATTTAACTTCTTCGTCTTCTGCTGGTGTTTCACCTTCTGCTGGTGTTTGAGTTTCCTCTTCGTCTTCATCAACTTCTGGAACCATTGTAATTACTACGTCGTAACCGAATGCACATTCACCGATAGTAGTAACTGTTGCAGGAATGTTAACGAGAGTAAGTTTTGAGTTAGCAAATGCATAATCACCAATTGTTGTGATTGTTGCAGGGATTGTTAATGAAACGAAGTCTGATTCAACATATTCAACTGTAGTTGTTGTTTTTGTTGTTGTTTCGCCATCTTCACCTACAACTTCTGAAGTTGTGGTGTTGATTACAGTCTTCATAAATGCTCTGTTACCAATAGCTTTTACAACATAACCATCAATTTCAGCTGGGATAACGAGGTTTGCTTCGCTACCATTATACTTTGTGATGATAATATCTGTTGTGCTACCTTCGATTAAAGCATATTCATAAATCTTAGCACCGCACTTATTAGCACAATCGTTACCAACAAAGTTATGGTCTAATGCTTCGATTGTTTCTGCGTCTGTCTTGTAGTCGCATCTTGAACATTCTTTATGTTGAGAACCTGCCTTACCGCAAGCAGCAGGAGTATCTGTAATATAATCGCCTAAGTCGTGGCCGAGAGCAAGGATTTTTTCAGATTGAGTTGTTAAGCAAACTTCACAAACGCTCTGTCTGATACCCTTTGTAGTACATGTTGGTTCAACAAATACTTTCCACTCTGTGTAGCTGTGACCATTTGCAGGGATTTCAACTGTTGCTGTGTAATCACAATCTTTAGCCTGACATTCAACAGTTTTTGTACCCTTTTCGTTACATGTTGGAGCTTTTGTAATTGTTTCTTTGAGGTCGTGCTTGCCTGTTGCAGCAATAGCCTCTGTTTCAATTACCTTTGCACAAACTTTACATTCTGTGTGCATTTCACCAGCATCACCGCAAGTAGCTTTTGTGCCGATAATCCATGAGCTTACTGTATGCTCTTTGTTTTTGCCTAATTCAGTAGCGTCACACTCTTCAACTGTACATGCTCTGATCATTGAATCATTTGCAGTACAATCTTTTGCACCTTCAACTAATTCCCAATCGCCCCAAGTGTGGTCGAGTTTAGGAAGAACTTGAACTGCATCTTCTGCTTTACATACTGTACATTCACCTGTAAGTGAACCTGTTGAATGACAAGTTGGTTCAACTCTTACTGGTGTAGTGCTGTACTTATGACCTTCAGCCTTAACTACTTCACCAATCCAAACCTCACAAGTCTTACAATATTTATATTCGTAACCATCAGTAGTACAAGTAACTTCTACTACTGGTTCGTCACCTTCAGCAGGAACTCTTTCTGGAACTGTATCTTCTTCAGTTGCCCAAGTGTGACCTGTTTTTGGAAGAACAGTAACGTCTGATTCACCATCACAATTTGCACGTTCACATGGAAGATATGTTTTACCATCTGTTGTACAAGTTGCTTTAACTGTTACGTAGTCCATAGCCCAGCTATGACCACGAGCGTTAGTTTCACGTGTTGTGTAACCAGCAATTGGTTTTCCTTCTGCATCAACTCTTTTGTTTTCAGTATTACATACTGAGCAGAAGTTTTCTTGAACACCCTTCTCTTCACAAGTTGGAGCTGTTACAGTCTTCCAAGTTGTATCTGGGTAAGTATGGTCTGTTGTTGGAATTTCTCTTGTGCTACCAGTTTTCTTTGTTTTACAATCAGCGTAACGTGTACAATGGATTGATTCGTAACCAACTGATGAGCAAGTTGCTTTTGTATCGACTGTATATGTTTCGCCATATTCGTGGCCAAGAGCCTTAACAGGAAGAATATTTGTCTTTTCAGCACAACCTTTGTTTGTACAATGACGTGATTTTTCACCGTCTTGTGTACAAGTTGGATCTGTATCTACTGTATATTCAGATGAGAAAGCGTGACCTGTTTTTGGTGTAACTTGTTTTGCACCTTCACAAGGAACTGGAGCTGCAGGTGTTTCTGTATTTGTATCATCACCGTCAGCCTGTTGTGATGGTGTGTTGCTTTCACCAGTTGATGGTGTGTCGTTTTCATCAGTTGATGGAGCTACATAAAGTGAACCATCTGCATTAAAGAGTCTTGTACAAGCTTTAACTTTAACGCCGTCTGTTATACAAGTTGCTTCTGTGCCTACAAACTCAGCATCATCAGCGTGAATGTGACCTAAAGCAGGAAGAACTTTTTCCTGGTCTCTTGCTTCACAGCCTTTAACTGTACAAGCGAAGTATTCAACACCAGCTTCTTCACAAGTTGGGTAAACTGTTGTTTTTGTTTCTGAGAAATCGTGAGGTGCTAATTCGCCTTTATCACGAACTAATGGATCATCACAATTTACACATACGTTAGTTTCTGTTGCTTTCTTTAAGCAAGTAGCAGCTGTGCCAGCAGTCCATTGTGTAAACTCTGGAACGTGAGCAGGAGCTTTAACTACTTCAAAATCTTTACAACCGTCACAACCAGCAACTGTACAGAATACAGCTTTGTAACCGTCTGTACCTTCGCCTTTACATGATGGTGCATTATAAGTTGTTGTTGTGCCATCTTCTGCAGTAACAGTAATGCTTTGTGTTAAAACTGTAGCAGATGTTGCCCAATCGTGACCATTTGCTGGAATTATAATTTCAATTTCTTTTGCACAGCAAGTTCTGTCACAATATTTATATTCTTTACCTTCTGTAGTACATGTTGGGTTAACCTTTGTGCTTGCTGTTACACCTTGTGGATAAGCAACGAAGTTATGTTCTAATTTAGCAACCTTTGTTAAGCTTGCTTCGTCATAAGCGCCACATTCTTCAACTGTACAATATTTAACTGTATAGCCTTCAGCTTCGCAAGTAGCAGCTTTATAAGTAATTGTTTCAACTTCTGGTTCGCCTGTTTCTTCATCAAGAACTGGTTTGCCTTCAGCGTCAAGAACTGGAACGTTTTCTTTTGTAATTGTACCTACAACAGGAACAGCTGTTTCAGCCCAAGAGTGAGCAATCGCAGGAATTTCAACTGTTACGTTAGCAGTTTTACAAACTGTACAAGTACCCTTTTTAGTACCTACACTATGGCAAGTAGCTTCAGTAACTGTTTCAGCATCAGCTGGAAGTGTATGAGCTTTCACTGGAATTACAGTAACGTCTTTTGTTGCTTTACAGCCGTCAACTGTACAATGAATAGATTTTGAACCTGTTTCTGTACATGTAGCTTCTTTATCTGTTGTGAAATCTTCAGCCCATGTATGACCTTTAGCATCAATTTCTTGTACGTCTGTTGCGCCACAAGCACAAGTACCTGTTTTTGCACCTTTTTCTGTACAAGTAGGAGCTTTTGTTTCTGTGTAATCTTTATATTCGTGTTCGCCTGTTGCTTCGAGAACTCTTGTGATTTCTTCACCGTCAGCATCTGTTAATGGAGCACGGCAAGTGTCACAGAATTTCTGGAGTAAACCAGCTTCTGCACAAGTAGCTTCTTTAACGATTGTCCAAGCAACGTCTTTTGCTTCTGAGTGACCGAGTGCAGGAATTGTTTCAATTACAGCATTAGGGTCCATATAGCTACAAACTTCACATTCCTGATGCTTTGAACCTGGAACTGTACAAGTTGCTTCAGCATCAACAATAGTAATCATTTTGTGACCTTTTTTAGTTTCAGGAATTGTCTGCTCTGTTTCACAGTTATCGCAGATACCTTTAACGTAACCGTCTTCAGTACATGTAGCTTTAACAACTACATCTGGGTCTGAGATTTTGTGACCTGTTGCAGGAATAACTTCTGTTTTAACAACTTCTGTATTACAACCTGTGCAGTAGAAAGTCTTTGTACCTTCTTCTGTACAAGTTGCTTCGTCACCTTCCAAAATTACGCCTTCGCCAGCAACGTGTTCATTTGTTGCATCGATTGTTTGTGTTTCAACGTAGTTACAACCTTGGTTCTGACAATATCTTCTTTGGATACCATCATAAATACATGTAGCTGGAGTTTCAACAACCCAACCTTCATTTTCTGTAAGGAATCTGTGAGCATTTGCATCTGAATATTTTTCAGTATGAACAACTTCTCCACAATGAGTACATTCTTTAATTTTTGTACCTTCAGTTTGACAAGTTGCTGCTTCACCGTCTTTTACTTTTAAGTCACCAGCTGTATGACCAGCAGTTGTATGGAATTTCTTATTTTCTGCAAAAGCAGGTTGTTTTGTTGTATCAATTGTTACAGTACCGGCGCAGAATACAAATTCTACGTTACCAAGAGCCTGGAATGCACCGTCAGCAACTGCTGTAACAGCGTAAGTTACATCATCTGCTGCACCGTCTTCTGGACCTTCAACAGTAACACTTGCAGGAATTGTGTATGTTTTTGCAGCATTTTCAGCTACTGTGTAGTTAGCTGGGAATGCGATGAGTTTGAGAGATGTTGTAGTAACAGCTGGTTCACCTGCTGTTGTTGTAACTTTCTCAAATAATACGCCATCTGCTGTTGCAAGATATTTTGTGTTTTCAGCATTTACAACAAACTTTTTAATGCCTGTGCAACCATTGAATGCACCAGCAGCAATCGAAGCAACATTCTTACCGATTGTTACTGTTTCAATATTTGTGTTATTAGCAAATGCTGTTGCAGCAATACCAACAACTGGTAATTGTTTTGCTGCAAATGCAACTTCGATTGTTATGTCATAAGCAGGCATTGTGTAAACACCTTCAACTGGAGTGATTGGTGTTTTTGTTTCATCGCCTGTTTTGTAAACTTTTACAGCTTCAACTAACTGACAACCTGTGTTAGCTGTTGTAGTAATTGTAAATGTATCACCAACATTGAGTGCTGTTAATGCTGGAGCTGTTTCGCTACCAACACGTGCTGGTGTAACTACTACTGTACCATTATAATAATCAGTAATAGTTGCTTTGTAGTTAATAGCTTTAAATTCAGCAGAAACTGTGATATCTGCTGGCTCTGTTTCATCATCTGTTCCTGGGAATGTATATGTAGCTTTGTTGTCTGCTACTTCTAATTCTGTTGTACCAACAAGAATTTTTTCCACTTCATAACCAGCGATTGGTGTTGCAGTGATTTCAACTGAACCACCAGCTGCAACTAAAGCCTTATCAACTGAAACTGAACCATTAGTAATATCTTCATCAATGTTAACTGCATAACCATCAACGATTGTGGCTGTAACCTTTACGTCTTCAGTTGGCATTTTGAAAGTAGCACCATCAACTGTAAGACCATCAATAGTTTCGCCGTCAGCATCTGTAACTGCAATAGCTGTTACAATTTTCTTTGCTGCTGTAGCTTCAATAACAACTTCAGCATCTTCTGCCGCTTTTGTTACAGTTGTTCCATTAACTTTAGCTACAGTATTTTCTGTTAAAAGAGTAATAGCAAAATTAGTTTTTGAATATGTAGCAGAAACTGTTACGCCATATTCAGGCATAGTAAGTGTGCTACCTTCAAGAACATCATCAGTAACATCTACTTCTGGTTCTGCACCAGTTTTTACAACTTTCCAAGAAGTGAAAGCGTAATCTTCAATAGTACCAGCAACTAATGTTACTTCTGTACCAAATTCAACAGCATCTTCAACTTCAACGTCACCAACTTTAGCTGAAAGAACTTCATCTTCACCAGCTTCTGTTGGTTGAACAAAAGTAATAGCTGATTTAACTTTTGCAAATGTAGCTACAACAGTAATTGTAGCTTCTGCTGAAGCTTTTGCATAGGTTTTAGTTTCTGTGATATTTGCAGGGTCATTTTCACCTTCAGTAACCACAAGAGACTTCAACTCATAACCTGTTGCTGGTGTAACCTCAAATGTAACGTCAGTTCCATTTTCAGCAACTGTTTCACTTACTTCACCAGAGTTTTCAGGTGAAACATTAATAGTAACACCATTCTCCGTACTTAAATGATTTGTAGGGTCAGCAACGGTAAAGAAATCATCGTCGCCAACTTCCCCCTCTAATTCTGCGTTTTCAGGAATTACAACGTCTTTTGAGTTACCTGTGTAACCTGTAACGATGTAGCCTGTAGGATTAGTTTTATCATTGAATTGATATACTAATCCGTCAGTACCAGTAGCATTTACGACCATAGGTACGCTGAAGCATACGCCAAGTACAAGAACTACTGCTAATACTGCACTCAATGCCTTTTTCATAAGTATTTCTCCTTAGTTTTAATTTTTCGGTGTAGCATAATACACCAATTTTTTTAAATTATGGAATAATCCAAATTGAATTTTAACACATTATTTCAAGTATTTCAAGTCTATTTACAATTTTTTAATAAAAATTCCACAAAGTTGCAAAGGTTTTTAGGAAATAGGAAGTAGGAAGTAGGAAATAGGGCTTCGCAATAAATAAAATTACCTTATCATTTAAAGTTGATTTATATACCAACAAAAAATGATAAGGCAAATTAAAACTAATTCCTAGTTCCTACGGTTTTAATTC
>JAZNCY010000088.1:0-2773 GCA_045587825.1 Acutalibacteraceae bacterium | reverse complement strand
TTAACTTTTTGTTTTAATTAGTATAATTCTGCGCTCAGCAAATTATAAATGAAGCAAAAAAAGTAACTGTTACAATATTATAATCAACGCAAAGCGTTCCGAAATTTTTAATTTTTAATTCTTAATTTTTAATTAAATTTTGTTAGGGTCGAAGTCTAACACAAGCTCCTGTCTTTCAGGAACTAACTGTGTGAGCTTTACACCAGCTGCTTCAAGCATTCTTTTAGAAGCTCTTGTTTCTGGTGTGTCTTTATATTTATTAGAAAGATAAATAACCTCTGTAATACCACTCTGAATAATAGCCTTTGCACATTCGTTGCAAGGGAAAAGAGCGACATAAAGACGATTGCCTGTGAGGTTAGTACCTCTTGCATTTAAAATTGCATTAAGCTCAGCGTGGCAAACATAAAGATATTTTGTGTTGTAACGGTCGTCATCTGAACGCTCCCAAGGGAAAACATCGTCATCACAACCAGCAGGGAAGCCGTTGTAACCAACTGAAACAATTCTGTTTTCAGCGTTTACAATACAAGCGCCTACTTGTGTGTTAGGGTCTTTGTTTCGTTTTGCACAAAGCATTGCAGCACCCATAAAGAATTCATCCCAGGAAATATAGCCTTCTCTTTTCGGCATAGTTACCCCTCCAATAAATCATTCACAAATTATTATATAGTATTTTATAAAATTTTTCAATAGAAACTTGAGATATTGCAAAAATATGAAAAAAATTTGTAGAAAATATGAAATTTTAAGATTATTTTAACGTTTTGTTCTTGAAAAGAATTAAAAATGATGGTATATTTGGTATGCTTATTAGGTTACTAAAATAAAGTTGGAGAGAAAAATATGGTTAAAGATTATTTTAAAAGACTCTATAAAGGAATGAAGCCAATAGAGCATATTTATTGGTGGACCTTGAGAGGCTTGATGATTTATGGTATTATTCATAGCCTTGTTACTATTGACCCTAACTTAGGTTCAATGCAACCGTTACAGATGATGGCGAATTTAGTTGGTATGTTTGCTTATGAAATTTGCCAGATGTTCCCTAAAAATACTTTCCCAAGATTATTGCCACGCTATTTTCAGCATATTTCAATCTTCGGATTTTTCTGCGCTTCATTTGGCGGTGCATACTTAAATCTTTATTATGCATTACCAATGTTCGACAAAGTGCTTCACGCTTTGGGCTGTGTAGAAGCTGTGTTTATTAGCTATGAATTAGTTTGTGCTATGCAGATTCGTGATAAGGTAGTTTGCCCACCAAAAATTGCTGCACTCTGTGCTTTAGGTGTTGGCTTTGTTTTTGCTTCTGGCTGGGAGCTTTTTGAGTTCGTGTTTGACCAATGGTTCGGTGGCGACGCTCAACACTGGGATTTACAGAAAGCAATCGAAGAAGCTGGTGGCGATGTAAACAAAGTGTTTATGCTTATTCCTCTTGATGCTGAACGTTTTGAATCTCGATTTGCTATAATGGATACTATGGGTGATATGATTCTTAATACTTTAGGCGCAGTTCCTATGTATCTTTTCTTAAGATTTAAACCATACAGACATATGGGGCCCAACAATATCAACAAAATGATTGAAGAAGAATTAGCAAAAACTACCAAAGAAACAACAGCGGCTTAAATAAATATTGCATATTGTAAAAAATAGGTATATAATGTATCTGTAAAATTGCATTAAAATGCGGTGAATCGGGTGCCAAAGGGGGTAACCGGTTCATAATCTCACTTTATAAGGAGGACTTAATATGACTAAAAAATTAGTCGCAATTATCCTTGCTTTAACACTTTCAATTTCTGTGTTTATGGTTCCTGCAAGTGCTGCTTCAGCAGTTGCACCACAAACATTAGAAGTAAATGTTGAGAATATTTTAAACAGGGTTTTAAATGACCTTATTCACTATGTTCTCACTTATCTTAATCGTTTCTGGCCTGGTTTTGATGAAGACTTCAGTAATTCAGAAACTTATGTTGCAGAGCATTTCTATAAAGGTGAAGAAAGCTTTGACAAAACTGTGAAATCAAATGCTAAATGGAGCCTTGGTTATTCAAGTGATTCACTTATTGATGATTTCGATATTATGAATGGTGAATTCTTCCTTGCTGGTTCTCTCGAAGTACTTGAAGGTAGAGTTCCAAGAGCTGTTTATGACGACCAGAGAGTCAGAGTTTACGCTCTTAGCGACGGTGTAAGTGGTACAGTTGTTCACGCTGTAATCGACGGCTTCGGCTTTGCAAGAGGTGACGTTGAAGTTATCCGTGGCAGACTCGAAGAATTTGCAAAAGCTAATAATATTATCAGTATGAACGTTTCAGTTCTTCACCAACACTCTTGTATTGATACTCTTGGTATGAATATTCCACTTCTCAAGGGTCTTGTTACAAACACAGGTAATGCTGGTACAGGTATTATATTTGGTGAAAATCTTCTTGATGATTATATGGTAACAAAGAACCCTGAGTTTATGGAGAACCTTTACGAGACAACTGTTGCT
The DNA here is from genome assembly GCA_045587825.1 of Acutalibacteraceae bacterium. Lineage (GTDB taxonomy): Bacteria > Bacillota > Clostridia > Oscillospirales > Acutalibacteraceae > DTU089. The sequence goes on along the minus strand of JAZNCY010000088.1, from coordinate 270 downwards.
TGTGTTGAAGAAGCAGTTAACGATATGACAACCGGTACTCTTAACTATGGTTATGCAAACATCAAAGAGTATATCAGAGATAAGCGTGACCCTCAGTCATTTGATGAGAATATTCACAGACTCCGCTTCACACCAGCAGATGGTTCTGAAGAAACCTGGATTTTAGAAGCAGGTATCCACTGCACAGGTTACGGTGCTGGTCCTGACATTCTTTCTGCTGACTATCCTTACTATATTGAAAAGAATATTAAGGAAAGAGAAGGCGCTAAC
>JAZNCY010000087.1:0-3833 GCA_045587825.1 Acutalibacteraceae bacterium | reverse complement strand
ACCTCAGTATTAACCCATTATTAATTAATTATATCAAATTTTAAAATTTTTTCAATATACTTTTAAAAAAATACAAAAATCCCCTTTTAATATTATTTTTTTGTGGTATAATTTAAAAGTAATATTTTGTAAAGGATGATTATCAATGGAAATCAGAATTTTTAAAACAGCAGAAGAAATTGGTGTAGAGGCTGCTAAAATTTTTACAGATGCAGTTAAAGCAAACCCTGACTGCGTACTCGGTCTTGCAACTGGTGCTTCACCAATTCCAACTTATCAAAACATAATTAAAACTTATAATGAAGGCGGCATTTCATTTAAGAACGTAAAAACCTACAATCTTGATGAATACTGTGACCTTCCTAAAAATGACAAAAACAGTTATTACACATTTATGCACGAGCAACTCTTTAATTCACTTGATATTAAAGAAGAAAACGTTCACTTCCTCGACGGTAATGCAGAAGATACAGAAAAGGAATGTGCTCGTTACGATGCTGAAATCAACAATGCTGGTGGTATTGACGTTCAGCTTTTAGGTATTGGTAACAATGCTCACATCGGCTTTAACGAACCAGCAGAAAGCTTTACAGTTGGTTCATTTAAGGTTAAGCTTACAGACAGCACTATTGAAGCTAACAAAATTTATTTTGATGAGGGTGCTATGCCACACTATGCTCTTACAATGGGTATTGAGCAGATTATGAGAGCCAAGAAAATTGTTCTTATTGCTACAGGTCCTAAAAAAGCAGAAGCTATTAAGAATATGGTTGAAGGCGAAGTTACTGCTCAGGTACCTGCTTCAATTTTACAGAAGCACCAAGATGTTGTTATCTTCCTTGATGAAGCTGCTGCATCACTTTTAAGCAAATAATTGTAACAAAAAAAACAGAGGCTACGGCAAACGCCGTAGCCTTTTAAATTTATTAATCTTCCTCGTAATAATTACCACTATACAAAGCAGATTTCCTCATTCTTGAAAATCTTTTTGCAACTTTTCTGATTTTTTTCATATCTTTTTCAGCTTCACCGATAAGTAAATCTACTTCATCCATATTTGAAACAGATTCAGCACCAGCAAGGCCGATTGAAATATTAAGGTCATAAGCCTTAAAATCCTGTTGACCTAAATCTTCAAACTTTCTGGCATATGTAGTTCTTGTAATCTCTGCTGCGGGGAATGTTGGTCTCTGAGCAACAATAACAAATCTGTCTGTACCAATTCTACCCAAAAAGTCGTGAGAGCCTGCAACAATCTTTTTAAGTCTTGTAGCAGCTTCAACAACCGCCTCGTTACCAGCCTCTCTGCCATAGCTTCTGACGATTGAACGATAGTTATCAATATCAATAAACATAACAAAAAGCATTGCTTGTGGAGAAAGTGATTTACCTACTCTCTCCAAGTAACGGTTAAGCTGCCATTTGTTATTTGTAATTGTAAGCGGGTCAATAGAAATAAGCTTATTCTGAATTTCGTTATAAACAATAAGTGAAGAAACAACCATCGAAATAGCCATAACCTCAGCACCATAGAAAATCATCTGAACGAGACCACAAAGTATCGGAAGAATAGAGAATGATGCAAGATATAAAAATTCTGGTTTTTTTGTTAAGTTTATTTGTCTTTTAGATGTCAAGAATGTCATAACAGAAGCATAAATAAGATAAGCAAACATCACAACAAACGGAATTGAGTAAAGTGGACCACGAATGTATTTACCATCAACAACATCGAAATAAATACCCAAAAAAATACTTGTTAATGCCACAACGCCATTTAAAATTACAGGTATTAAAAATATTGACTTTTTTGATTTTGGAACTTCACGTTCATCTGACATTCTGCATTCACAATATAAAACGTAAAACATACCAATCATTGGTAAAAGTGCGCTGTAACAAACAGCCATAATTCTGTTGATTAAAACTACAAGTGGTGCAGTTGAACATTCACAGAACCACAAAACCGAGCCAACAAATAAAAGTACACCTATTGAAAAAAGTGTGCTGTCAAAATAAACCTTTTCAGAAGTTTTCAAAGATGTATTGCGTCGGCTTATTAACATAATTGCAATAAGCGCTATACCCGAAAAATTAGTAATACCATAAAGCATTGCTCTTTCTAATGCATCCATAAACTATCTCCTTAAAAAATTATCAAATATCATCATAATATTAACATATATACAACATTTTTTCAACAGAAAATAAAAAATAAAAAGAGCCAATTTCTAAGTTTTTGGCTCTTTTTTATCTTATTTCTAATTTATAAAATTGTTCTTGTTTATTTTGTGTCAGTTGAACAGTAAAAACAAGATTTTTTTCCCCTATCGTTTCAGATAAGCTCATAGAATTTTCTTGCTTTTCGAAAACAAACTCTTCTTTACTGAAATCTGTATTTTTAAAAAACATATATAACAATTTCGGAGTAAAGCTATTATCAAAATCGTTGATATTTTTTGTTAATGTGAGCTTGGAAGATGTAATTTCAACAAGCTCACCATTTATATTAACACTTGTATCTAAAAGTATTTCTGGTGCCTCAGGTAAATATTTTAAATTTAAGCCGTCATTCTCGCTGAAGCTTATAAATAAATTATAAACATCCTCACCTTCAACAAGGTGTAGCTTCTGACCACCTGAAAAATCCACCTCTTGAAAATTGCTTGTATATAAGCTTACGCTTTTACAAGAGACTTGTGTAAAGAAAAGCGTAAACACAAGCAACAGCAAGAAAACTCTTTTTATAATGTCACTCGCTTTCAATAATATCTTTAATTACAACTCCTATTGCTCTGCTGCAATCGGTTGGCAAGGTTGAAAATTCTGTAAGCTCCTCCGATACCATTTCAGAAGTTTTACCGTGAATATATGCACCAAGTGAAGCAGCTTTAAATAAATCACTTTTTAAAGATGGTGTAAACCCTGCAATTATACCAGAAAGCAAATCGCCACTACCACCCTTTGAAAGACCTGTGTTACCTGTTTTGTTGATGCACACAGAGGTTGCACTGCTATCAGAAATAATTGTATTATTACCTTTCAGAAGTACATTAACATTATATTCCTCACAAAATTCGTTTACTACTTTTTCACGATTTTTTTCAATATAATCAACACTCTTTTTGATAAGGCGCGACATTTCACCAGGATGTGGTGTCAACAAAATATCACACTCAGCATTTTTTAAAATCCCAACATTTTCTGCTAAAGCATTAAGACCATCGGCATCTATTATAAGTGGTTTTCGTAATTTTAAAATTAACTCCCCTAAAATCTCTTTAATATCACTGCTTCTACCAAGACCACAACCGAAAACCACGCAATCAAAATTGTTGATTTCATTTAATAGTTCAGTAATACATTCCTTTGACAATTCACCATTATGTGATGGAAGTGGCATAAATGTATTTTCTGTAAGACGTAAAGTGACTGTATCATAAATGCAATCTGGAAAAGCGAGAGTTACAAGACCTGCGCCACAACGGAATGCACCAGAAACTGCTAACTCACAACAACCAACCATTTTTCTGCTACCGGCAATTATAAGCACTCTGCCAAAAGTACCTTTATTGGCATTCTCAGGTCTTTCGGGTAAAATTTTCTTTGCTTTTTTATTGTCGAGTGAAAATTTATTAATCATACCACTTCACCCCGAAATGCAATTACAATCGCAGTTGCTATTGACTCCGTATGTGTAATACTTACATCAAAAGAAAGACCGCTTTCTTTCACAATTCCGAGTGCTTTGCCAGAAAATTTCAGATAAGGCTTGCCATTTTCTTTATGCAAAAGAGAAACTTCGGTTAATTTAAAGCCCGAGATACCTGTTC
>JAZNCY010000086.1:0-1738 GCA_045587825.1 Acutalibacteraceae bacterium | reverse complement strand
TAACAAGCGTTTACATACCAAAAACTGTTACTCATATTAATACTGCGGCTTTTAATAACTGTCAGTCTTTAAAAACTGTTTATTTTCTTGGTACAAATTATGTTGATATTGGTGAATCAGTTTTTGAAAACTGTGTTTCACTTTCAAATATTTCATTGTCTGCAAACACAACTGCTATTGGTGCAAATGCTTTTGCAAACTGTACTTCACTCAAAAAACTCAAAATTCCAGAGTCAGTTACAGTTATTGGTCAACAAGCTTTTGCTGGTTGTAGTAAAGATTTAACTATTGTTTGTAAATCAGGTACTGTTGCAGAAACCGTTGCTCTTGGTTATGAGTTTAAAGTTGAACTTGAATGATTTTCGAAACCATCGCTTTTGCGGTGGTTTTTTATTTTAAAATTTTAACCTTTAGGCGTGGATTTAATATAATAAAATAGGGACGTTAAAACAACCTTCACTTTTTATGATTATTTTTGTAAATTCAGTCAAAAATAGGGATGTGAAAACAACACATCGGAGAGTGATAAAGTGACTATTAAAAGAGGCGAAATTTATTATGCAGATTTAAGTCCTGTTGTAGGTTCAGAGCAGGGTGGAGTGAGACCTGTACTTATTGTTCAGAATAATGTTGGGAATAAATATAGCCCTACTGTTATTGCGGCTGCTATAACAAGTCAGAAATTTAAAACAAATTTACCGACTCATATCAGTGTTGACGCAAACAGCTGTGGACTTTCGAAAGACTCAATAGTTCTGCTTGAACAAATAAGAACTCTTGATAAACAACGGCTTAAAGAACGAATGGGTAATTTACCTGAAAATGATATGGATAGAATTGATAAAGCTTTATCTGTAAGCTTTGGATTATTTGATAATATCTGACTAAAATAGCAACAAGCATTTTGTTTGTTGCTATTTTTATTTCTTGACAATGTATTTTTTATAGTGTAAAATAGGGCATAAGTATGAAAATAATAATTATTTGTCATATTTGGAGGTTTTTTTATGGCAAGAAGATTTTTTACATCTGAATCAGTTACTGAAGGTCATCCAGATAAAGTCTGTGACTGCGTTTCTGATGCAATTTTAGATGCAATTTTAGCACAAGACAAGCAGGCAAGAGTTGCTTGCGAAACAACCTGCACAACAGGTGTTGTTACTGTAATGGGTGAAATTACTACTACTGCACAGATTGATTTCCCAGCTATTATCAGAAAAACTGTTTGTGATATTGGTTTTGATAATCCAAATTGCGGTTTTGATGGTAATACTTGTGCTGTTATGACTACTATCGATAAACAATCAACTGATATTTCAATGGGTGTTGATAAGTCACTTGAGTTAAAAGATGGTGAAAACGACCCTTACAACCTTCACGGTGCTGGTGACCAGGGTATGATGTTCGGCTTTGCTTGTAACGATACAGAAGAGCTTATGCCACTTCCTATTTCTTTAGCTCACAAATTGGCTCGCCGTCTTACTGACGTAAGAAAAAATGGTACTTTAACATATCTCCGTCCTGATGGTAAGAGCCAGGTTACTGTTGAATATGATGATAATGATAACCCGGTAAGAGTTGAAGCTGTTGTTGTTTCTTCTCAGCACGACCCAATGGATATTGAAGTGCTTCGTAAAGATATTATCGAGAATGTTATCAAACCTATTATTCCAGAAAAATATCTCGATGAAAATACCAAATTCTATGTAAACCCAACAGGTAACTTTGTAATTGGTGG
>JAZNCY010000085.1:0-5856 GCA_045587825.1 Acutalibacteraceae bacterium | reverse complement strand
CGCCTTTTGCGTTTTCAATTTCTTTATCTCTTCTTTGCTGTGCTTCATTAAGAATTGCCTTTGCCTTTTCGCGTTCTTCATCTGCTAACGCTTTAATTCTTTCAGCTTCTTTCTTCTCCTTTTCCATTTCAAGACGACTTTCTTCAAGTCTATCAACAACATTCTCAAAACGGACACTTTCAGAAGAAACTAAATCTTTTGCTCTTTCTATTATATTACTTGCAATACCGAGTCTTTCAGAAATTGCAAAAGCGTTTGAACGACCTGGAATACCAATTAAAAGACGATAAGTTGGTCTTAACGAATTAACGTCAAATTCACAAGAGCCGTTTTCAACTCTTTCAGTTTCAAGGGCATACGCCTTTAACTCTGCATAGTGAGTTGTTGCGGCGATTTTTGCGCCCTGTAAATGTAACTGCTCTAAAATAGCCATAGCAAGTGCCGCACCTTCAACAGGGTCAGTACCGGCACCCAATTCGTCTATTAAAACAAGTGAATTTTCATTTGCTGTTTTTAAAATATTAACTATATTCACCATGTGTGAAGAGAATGTTGAAAGTGACTGTTCAATGCTCTGCTCGTCACCAATATCGGCTAAAATCTCATTAAAAACTGAAATTTCACTTTCATCACCACAAGGGAGCATAAGTCCACACATAGCCATTGCTGAAAGAAGCCCTAATGTCTTAATTGCAACAGTTTTACCACCTGTATTAGGACCAGTAATAACTAACGTGTCAAACTCTTTACCAAGGCGAATATCTGTAGCAACTACACTTTTCGGGTCGATTAAAGGATGCCTTGCCTTGTTTAAATTTATAACACCTTTAGCATTAAGCTTTGGCATTGTAGCGTTCATTTTATATGCAAGTTGTGCTTTACTGAAAATAACGTTTATTTCAATAGCACATTCATAGCTACCTTTAATTTCATCAAAGAAGCTACCTGCAATAGAAGAAAGCTCATAAAGAATTCTTTCAATCTCTTGTGCTTCTTTGCCCTTTAAAACACGGATTTCATTGTTTGCTTCAACTACACCAGATGGCTCAACAAAAACTGTAGCACCTGTAGAAGAAGTATCGTGAACAAGTCCAGAAACTGTCGCTCTGTGTTCACTTTTAACTGGCACAACATATCTGCCGTTTCGTTGTGTAATAATAGCATCCTGTAACACGTTTTTTAAATTCTGTGAGCGAATAATTTTTTCTAACTTTTCTCTTACAGAATTTTCCTGATTTTTGATTTTTCTTCTTATAGATGCAAGTTCAGGTGAAGCATTATCGCTCATTTCATCTTCACTTAAAATTGCAGAAAAAATCTTTTCTTCTAAAAACTTATTTGGCATAAGTGAAGAAAAATAAATATCAATACTAAGTGGGTCTTGTCCACTACCATCACGCCAGTCGCGAAGTGTTCTTACGGCTCTTACTGTGCTACCGATATCGAGTAACTCTTTCATAGTAAGCATTGCCCCTGCTTTTGCACGAGCAAGTGCATTATTAACGTTTTTAAGTCCACCAAAAGCTGGACCGCCGAATTTTGCTAATAATATGTAAGCATCTTCGGTCTTTTTTAATAAATCGGCTACTAACTGCAAATTGCTTTCTGGTCTTAAGTTTAAAATGGCTTCTTTAGCATCTTCGTTACACGCTCTTTCGGCAACCATATTAAGCACCTTGTCAAGCTCAATAGCCTTTAAATGTCTGTTTATTTCGTTCATTTTAGTAATTTTATTCCTTTATAACATTATAAAAATCAAGTGTTTTAAATTTTCTTTGTGTCTTATTAAGAAGATAATCTTCTGTTAAATATTGGAAAATTTTAAGGTTATCATCTGACACAGAAAATGAGAATATTTTCTCGAAATCAGAAAGCGCCACAAATCGCATTGCCTTTATTACAGATAATGGCACTTTAAAGGAATGCAGTGGTGTACACTTTTCGCAATAAATTTTACCGCTTTCCTTATCAAAGCCCATTACTGCTGTTTCGTATTCACCACAAATATCGCAACCAACAAGCTGTGGCATATAGCCAGCAAGTGACATAAGTCTGAATTCTGTAACCGCTTTTATAAATGACGGGTTTTTTTTATCACTTTTTAATAAATAAAGTGAATTGAGAAAAAGTCGGAGAATTTCCTCCGACTCGTAATCTTCTTCGCAAAATTCATAAGCTAATTCACATAAATATTGTGCTAATGCCATTTTAGTAACGTCCTGACGAAGCTCGAAAAACACTTCTTTTACTTCTGCTTCATCTACTGTAAAGGCATCTTTAGTTTTGTTAAATGTAAATTCGGAATATGTAAGAAGTGCCGTAGCAGAAAGTTTTTTGCTTTTTGCTTTTTTTGCACCTCTGCAAAACGCTTTTATTAAGCCATGTTTTGCCGTGAGAACAGTTATAAGTCGGTCATATTCACCTACGCTCTGCTCCCTTATCACTAACCCCGAAGCACTGATTTTTGTCAAGCTTTTTCAACTCCAAACAGTCATCAATTACTGACACTTCTGCTTCCATACCATTAATGTATTTTCGGTATGCTAAATAATCTGCTACTCTGCCGTTTTCTGTAAATTTATCCCAAAGCATTTTGCCTTCCATAAAAACATATCCCTTCAAAACTGTTGTGATAATAGTTTATTCATAAGGAACAGTTTTATGTGCCAATAAATCCTTAAAAAATTTGTAAATTTTTACTGGTCAAGCCCGAAATTGTGAATTAAACCTTCACGATTTCTCCAGCCTTCTTTAACTTTTACCCAGCATTGAAGATTAACTCTGCAATCGAAAAATTCTTCTAAATCTTTTCTTGCACTTGTAGAAACAGCCTTGAGCATTGAGCCACCTTTACCAATAATAATACCCTTGTGGCTATCTCTTTCGCAATAAATAATTGCTTCAATATCTAAAATATCGCTATCATCACGCTCTTTCATTTTTTCAATAGAAACAGCAATACCGTGAGGAATTTCTTCATTTAATCTATAAAGCAATTTTTCTCTTATCATTTCTGATGCTAAAACACGCTCTGGCTGGTCTGTTAAAGTATCCTCAGGGAAGAAGAATTCTGACTCAACTGATAACTTATTAAGTTCTTCTTTTAATTCTTCCATTCCGTCGCCATTCTGTGCAGAAACTGGTACTACTGCAGTAAAATCACAAAGCTTTGAAAGCTCTAAAATTCTTTCCATAAGCTCTTCTTTTTTAGAGAGTATATCAATTTTGTTTATAGCAAGAATTACAGGAATTTTTTCTTTTTTAAGTCTTTCTAAAAGCTCAATTTCAGTTGGTCTTATTTCGCCCTTGCTTTCAGTAACAAAAAGACAGGAGTCAACGCCAGAAATTGCATCATCAACTGATTTAATCATCTTTTCGCCCAATTTTGTTTTAGGCTTGTGAAAACCTGGTGTATCAGTAAAAACTAACTGAATATCATTTTCTGTTAATACACCCATAATTTTAGTTCTTGTTGTTTGTGGTCTTGATGAAACTATTGCAATTTTCTGACCTAATAATCTATTTAATATTGAAGATTTACCAACGTTTGGTCTACCAACAATAGCTATAAAAGCAGTTTTTCTATTACCCATTATTTTTTCATCTTTCCTTTTACAAACTTTACAAAACTTCTGAATTTAAAAATAAACAATAACGCTACAATTAAACTTAATAATAAGAACAACAAATAAATCGGCTCTGTAACGTAGTGGTTAAATAACAATCTGAAAGCCTCAGGCTGAAACATTATAACAACACCTATAATGACAGAGAATACTGCAAACACTAAAACAGCGCCTGCTGCAGCGTCCTTTGAAATTGCAATTGTTCTCTTTCGTTCTTTTGAAACCGTATCGTCTGCTTTTTCAATACCTGTGTTAATAAGTTCACCACCAAGAACCAATGCACACGATAATAAAAGAACACAAATTTCTGTTTTTGATACAACAAAGAAATCATATCTTAATAAAAAGTAGAACATATAACACATACAGGTTATATGTATTCTGAAATTACGCTCATTGCAAAGAGCCCATTTCACGCCTTTCATAGCGTAAACAAAGCTTTTCATGAGACTTTTAACATCATTCATAAAAAATTATTCCTCGTTCTCATCCATATAATAAGAATTGTTACGCTTTAAGCCAAGCTCTGTTAAAACTCTTTCTTCTTTTTCGCGCATACGAACTTCTTCCATACCACCATTCACGTGGTCATAGCCAAGTAAATGAAGCATAGAGTGAACTGTTAAAAAGCCTATTTCTCTCTGAAGAGAGTGACCATAGGTTTCTGCCTGACGAACTGCAGTAGGAATTGAAATTACAATATCTCCTAAGAGTAATGCGCCAGTTTCTAAGTTTTTATCATAAACGCCGTTTTCACCTAATGGGAATGATAAAACATCTGTGCTACTGTCTACATCACGATATTCTTTATTAAGACTATGTATTCTTTCGTCATCGACGAAAGTTACGCTGACTTCAGCTGCTTCTTTAAAGCCTTCATAAAGAAGAACTGCATTACAGCATCTTCTTACGAGCATTTTTACACCAGTTGGAATTTTAACTTCTTTTTGTTCATTTGTTATGATTACCTTTGACATTTCGCTTCTTTGCCTCCTCATATTTTTCGTAAGCTTTTATAATATCCTGAACGAGCTTGTGTCGTACAACGTCTTTTTCAGAAAATCGTACAATATCAATCTGTTCAATATTTTTTAAAACCTTTGTAACCTCCACAAGACCAGATTTTTTACCATCCGGCAGGTCTATTTGTGTTACGTCACCAGTTACTACAACTTTAGAATTAAAGCCCATTCTTGTTAAAAACATTTTCATCTGTTCGGGGGTTGTGTTCTGTGCTTCGTCTAAAATTATAAAACTGTCATCAAGAGTTCTACCACGCATATAAGCAAGTGGTGCAACCTCTATATTGCCACGCTCCTGATATTTCTGAAAATTCTCAGCACCTAACATATCAAAAAGAGCGTCATAAAGAGGCCTTAAATAAGGGTCAACCTTGCTTTGCAAATCACCTGGTAAGAAGCCTAACTTCTCACCCGCTTCAACGGCTGGTCTCGTTAAAATAATTCTGTTTACTTCTTTTGCTCTGAAAGCATTAACTGCCATAGCAACAGCCAGGTAGGTTTTACCAGTACCAGCAGGACCGACACCTAACACAATAGTATTTTCTTTAATAGATTCAACGTACTTTTTCTGACCTAAAGTTTTAGGCTTTACAGGTTTACCCTTGCTTGTAATACAAATACAATCATTAGACATTGTAGAGAGCTTGTCCTCGTTGCCATCACCGACAAGCGAAATTACGTAACGTACATTCTGTTCGTTTAAAATTTCACCACGGTTAATGAGCATTAAAAGACCATTTATAGCCTTTATTCCTTTTGCAACGTCCTCTGCTTCGCCTGTGACCTTAATATCTGAGCCACGGCTATGAATTTTAACGTTAAAGGTCTTTTCAAGAAGCTTGATGTTTTCATCAAAGCTACCGAAAAGGCTTACCGCCTGTTCCATTCTGTCAACATTTATTACTTGTTCAAACATTTTTTACTCCAATATTAATATACCATAATATTACATAATAAGATTATACCACATTTTTTGTAAATGTCTACTAAAATTTTTGATTTTTTTTGTGTAAAGGTATTAGTTTTTTCGCTTTTTATTCATTTTCCGACTCAATATATATATCTTTTTCAAGTGCAATGTTTTCTTTGGCTCTGACCTCGCAGTAAATTACTGCCTTTTCACTGTTCAGCTTTTCTGTGTACTTGATTTTCTGTATTTCTTCATCACTGCAAAATTCCTTGCGTTTTCCCCCGACACATTTTTTCAG
>JAZNCY010000084.1:0-11365 GCA_045587825.1 Acutalibacteraceae bacterium | reverse complement strand
AGCTCTAATTGTCTTCCTAAGACCGCTTGGCCTCCGACTTGAGTAGTTGATTCTGCCTACATATGATGCGGCATAAGCAATAAAACACGCTATAAAAACTAAAGTAGAATATTTTTTGCTTTCTAAATAATGTTGTGTTTTCAAATAATCGCTTCCTAAAATATAATAAAATAACAAGGAATATTCTACCACATTTAAAAGTAGTGTCAAGTGGTAGAGAGTGTGTTAATAAAAATAAAAGTTGAGATTTATTTTTATATATGATAATATAGAAAAAACAAGACAATTCTTTTATAAAAGGAGTGTTACACTATGGCAAAAGAAAAATTTACTCTTGAAAGAGCAAAGAGTCCTGAAGAGGTTGGCGTTTCTTCAAAAGAGGTTGTAGAATTTTTAAGGGATATGAAAGAGAATAAACTCGAGTTTCACAGCTTTATGGTTATTAAAGATGATAAGGTTGCTTGTGAATTATATCGTTCTCCATTCAATGCCGAAACACCACACTCAGCGTATTCTATAAGTAAAACTGTAACTGCTATTGCGGTAGGTTTTGCTATAAACGAAGGGCTTTTTTCACTTGATACAAGAATTGTAGATGTTTTTCCAGAGTGCATTCCTGAAAAGGTTGACGGCAGAATTTTTAAAGTTACTGTTCGTAATCTTCTTACAATGACTGCAGGTGTATCACCAAACCTTTTACTCGATAAAAATAAAACAGATTGGCTTAAGGAATATTTTAAATCTCCGTTTTATGGTGAGCCTGGTACATTCCGTTACGTGAATGAGAATATTTTTGTTCTCAGTGCTATGATTTGCAAGCTCTCGGGTGAGACGTTACGTGAATATTTATTACCACGTCTTTTCTTGCCTTTAGGAATTGACTTTCCAGAATGGGAAACAAATCAGGAGGGCGTTGAAGCAGGTGGTTGGGGTCTTTCTTTAAAATTAGAGGACCTTGCTAAAATTATGTATTGCCTTTCTAATAACGGCAAAATTGAAAAGAAACAGATTATTCCAGAAAACTGGGTTCTTGAAATGACAGATGCACACGCTGACACTTCTATTTGTAAAAATATTGATACCGACAAAGGCTACGGCTACTGTGTATGGCGTAATGGTGGTAACAATAGCTTCAGAGCAAACGGAATGTTCTCACAATTCGGTATTGTGTTCCCAGAAGAAAATGCAGTTTTAGTCTGCTTTGGTGCAATAGCAAGTGAGCAGGAAGCAAGAGACTGCATCTGGCGACACTTCCCTAAGGCATTTATTGAGCCTGATAAAAAGGCTAAAAAGCCAGAATATGAAGATTTTTATAAAATAGCAGATGAATTTAAAATAGATAACCCTGGGGTGTCTATCCGTTCATTACAGGAAGCAAAATTAAATAACAAAACAATAGAATTAAAAAGAAAAGTTCTTTTAAATCTTATCGGCTTCCCGGTTAGTGTAATTCCGTTTACTGTTACGTTTTTAAATGGTAAAAAGGCTGGTAATATTGATAACATCAACTTCACATTCAAAGAAAATGAATGTTTAATGAGCTGGTGTGAGGGTGCTGAGAAAAACACAGTTGTTTGTGGTATGGATGGTCACTTTCGTTATGGTGATATTACCTTAGGCGGTGTAAAATATAAGGTTTGTTGCTATGCCGAATGGGATGAAAGTGACATTTTAAAGGTCAACATAAGACCACTTGAAACTGCATCAAAGAGAAAACTTAAATTTACATTTGTTGGTACAGAAAATGTTATTATGAAGCCACTTTCTACACCAAAGGTTAAAGAGATGGCAGTTTCTTTAGTTGGTGCTGCTTCAGAAGTTATTGAAAATGATTTAGTTGTTAAAGTAATGCAGAAAGCAACTAAATATGTTCCGTGGGTGTTGGAGCCAAGGCATAAGGGTAAGTTGGTTAATAGAAAAGATATTTATTAAAAATTATGGGACTGATTAAGTTAATACTTAATCAGTCCCGAGTTTATTTTTAAAAATCTTTTAAAAGTATTACGGCCCCAAACGCTGGCACAGTTACCGAATCGGTTACTGGCAAGTCTTTTGTTAATTCCACTGTATTATGGAATTCGTAGGGGAGATTATAGGTGATATCGTGATTGTTTTTATTTGCAATCACGAATATTTTTTGTTCTTTACTCTCTCTTATATATGCAACACAAGAGAGCATTGCAGAAAAAGGAACAAATCTGCCAGTTTTAAGGCAAGGGAGAGAGTGACGTAATTCGCCTAACTTTTTATACCAGTTAATAAGCGACTTGTCTTCATTGCCCCAAGGGTAAAATGCTCTGTTAAATGGGTCACTGCCACCCTGAAGTCCTGCTTCGTCACCATAATAAATTGATGGGAAGCCGGGGAGAGTATATTGTAAAACAGTAGCAGTTTTTAAAAGTCTCTTTGCAAGAGCATATTCATTATCAATTAGTTTGTAGCCTGCCTGCATTTCTCGTGGCTTGTGCTCTAATTCAAAATTAATAAGCCTTGTGAGAATTCTTGCAGTGTCGTGAGTGCCGATATGATTCATTAAAGAGTCAAGTGCAGGCTTCGGGTAGTTTTCACAAACAGAAACAACTGTTTCCATAAAGTTTTCTGCTACGCCGTAGCGCATAAAATCAAGAATTGCATTAGCAAATGGATAATTCATTACGCTGTCTAACTGACCGCCTAATAAATAACGTCTTCTGCCACCGTGGCTGAATTTATTTGTGGCATCCTCCCACACTTCGCCAATAACAAAATATTCACTATCAAGCGATTTTACAGATTTATAAAGTGCATCTATAAATTTATCTGGTAATTCGTCTGCAACATCAAGCCTGTAACCAGATGCGCCAAGGTTTAACCATTTTTCTAAAACGCCGTTTTTACCAGTAATAAATTCAATATATTCGTCATTTTCTTCATTTGTTTCAGGTAAAGTATCAATTCCCCACCAGCTTTTATAAGTGCCGTCACCATTAAAGGTAAACCAAGGGGAATATTTTGAGTCTTTAGAATTGTAAGCGCCAACAGAGTCGTAACGTTTTTCTCTATTGAAATAAATACTGTCGCTACCTGTGTGGCTGAAAACGCCGTCAAGAATAACTTTTATGCCGTATTTTTCTGCTTCTTTACAAAGCTCTTTAAAATCGTTTTCGTCGCCTAAAAGAGGGTCGATTTTACTGTAATCGGCGGTATTGTAGCGATGATTTGAATGTGCTTCAAAAATAGGGTTTAAATAAAGAATTGTAGTGCCAAGGTAGGCAATATATGGAAGCTTTTCTTTAATTCCCTTTAAATCGCCCTGAAAATAATCATTATTTAAAATTTTGCCTTCTTCGTTTGGTTTCCAGACAGGTGTATCTGTAATATCATTATGAATGACTCTGTCCTGGGGCACATTTTTCTTCTTTTCGCCTGAAAAATAAAATCTGTCAGGGAAAATCTGATACATAATTCCGCCCTTTACCCAGTCGGGTGTTTTGTAATCGGGGGAATAAACAGTTTGTTGCCATTCTTTGCCAGTTGAAGCAAAAACACCAACACCAGAAGAATGTAAATAAATATGGTTTGTACCAAATGGTGTTTCGTAGTTAAAATGGTAGAAATAAAGACCTGCATTCTGGAAAGTGTAGTCAGCACTCCACCATTCTTCGTTTTCGCCGTTCATACCACTCCATATTAAATCGTGGTAAGAGTAGTTATTAAAATCATCGTGAATAACAAGTGTTACTTTACTACAACGAAATGAACGGGGCATAAGAACAGAAAACCGCAAGCTTTCACCTGCGGCTGTACTACCGAATATTGATTTGTGCCTTATATCTCTCGAGTTGAAAGGTACAAAATTCATCAATTTAATCAATCCTCGTATCCGTTAGGGTTCTGGCTCTGCCATCTGTAAGAGTCAGCACACATTTCGTCAATACCTTTTTCTGCTTTCCAGCCTAATTCTTTTTCTGCTTTTGCTGGGTTTGAGTAGCAAGTAGCAATATCACCAGGACGGCGTGGTTGAATTACATAAGGAACTTTAACGCCTGATGCTTTTTCAAATGCTTTAACAACCTCTAAAACGCTGTAACCGCAACCAGTACCAAGGTTATAAATGTTAACGCCTTTTACTGAATATGCTTTGTCTAATGCCTTTAAGTGACCTTTAGCAAGGTCAACAACGTGAATGTAGTCACGAACACCTGTGCCGTCAGGGGTGTCATAATCGTCACCGAATACATTAAGGTGAGGACGTTTGCCAACAGCAACCTGTGTAATATATGGCATTAAGTTGTTTGGAATTCCGTTTGGTGCTTCACCAATAGTGCCACTCTCGTGTGCACCAAGTGGGTTGAAGTAACGAAGAATGCAAACTGACCATTCTGGGTCTGCTTTTGCTAAGTCTATAAGAATTCTTTCAATGAAATATTTTGTTGTGCCATAAGGGTTAGTTGTGCCACCTGTTGGCATTTCTTCATTAAGAGGTGAAACGTTGTGCTCACCATAAACAGTTGCAGAAGAACTGAAAACGATTGTTTTACAGCCGTATTTTGCCATTACTTCGCAAAGAGCAACTGTACCAGAAATATTGTTGTAGTAATATAAAAGTGGTTTTTCACAAGATTCACCAACAGCCTTAAGACCTGCAAAGTGAATAACTGAATCAATTTCGTTTTCAGAGAAAATCTTTTCTAAGCCTTCTCTGTCATTTATATCACATTCATAAAATTTAAAATCCTTGCCTGTGATTTTTTTGATTCTGTTTAATGATTCAGGGCAACTGTTATAGAAGTTGTCAAGAATTATTATATCTCTGTCATTATTTAAGAATTCAACTGCAGCGTGAGAGCCAATGTAACCCGCACCGCCTGTAATAAGTACTGCCATTTCTAAAACTCCTTTTGAAAAATTATAATGGTAATAAATCAACCCATAGAGTCAACAATGAAGCCAGGTCTACTTGTTGTTGTTTCTTCTTCAGTTGGCTTTTCAGTTTCTGGTGCTTTTGTTGTGGTTGGTTTTGTAGTTGTAGGTTTAGTTGTAGTAGGTCTTTGCTGTTGTGGACGAGTTGTATTTGGAATCTGATTTTCTTCTACATCAAAAATAGAAGTTGTAGTTTCAGGTTTTGATACAAACTCAGTAATCTGATTAGGTTTTTTAGTTGTAGATTCTTTGTCTTGCTTTTTGGTTGTAGAAGGTTTTTGCTCAGTGATAGTTACTTTTGGTGGTAATTCGCCACCGCCCACTGTAGTAGCAGTTGTGTCAACCTGTTGCTGAAGCACCTCTGTTTCAGGTTCATCATCTGTTGAAACTAAATAGTCACTGAATTTAAAACCAACTGCAATACAAGCAACAACTGCAAGAACAAGAATTGCTATCGCTGCAATCATATCATTTTTGCTGAGTGATGCAGTTGGTCGCATTTCAGCTGCAACCTCTGATTCGATTTGTGCAGTTTCGTATTTTTCAATCTCTTCTTCAGGTGCATCTGCTTTAAATACATATTCATCAATGTACTTGTCTATTAAATTATAAAGCTCAATAGTAGCTTCTTTAACTAAATTAGGAACACTTTCATCAGCAGTTGCAATAAGCTTTCTTACAACTACCTTGTCTTCAATAGCAACACCTATGAAAGCATAGTAGCTGAGAGTGATGTCACCCTTTTTCTCTCTGAATATTGTAGAGATTGTAGCACCTATTTCGGCATTTCTTAATTCTTTAGCACCACGTGCTAATTCTGCTGAATATTCTTTAGGCTCGGTAATGCCTTTATCACTTACAAATGGTGTGAAAATAACTCTGTCGCCACCATCTATTGTATTCAATCTGTCCTGAAGAGTTGCTGCCGCAGGAGTTGTAGGAATAGCAACTGTTAAATCATATTCAACTAATTTATTAACAACTGCTTCTGCTTTTACTAAAATATCATCTGTAGGCTCCTCGTCAACAGAGACTACTGAAATTGTCTGCTTTTTAATGAAAGGAAAATCAGTGTTTTTAAGAAGATTTACACTTATATCCTTCTTTAAAGGAAGAACAACAATGTGCTTGCCTTCAGAAATAACATAGAAACCACTGTAAAGTCCATCAGGAGTTAAAAGCTCTGAAGATTCATTTGGAATGAGCATATGAGCTTTTCTTGTTTTTTCATCAGAAATGCTTCCTGGGATTCTGCTCTGAATTCTTGAGCTGTAAGCAGGGGTGAAGTTAAAAGCTTTTATAAGAATAGGCTTGAATTTTAAGTAAAGTGAACCTTCAATACCTAAAATAACTGCATCGTTATCATCCATTGAAGAAGATACTGCTTCAAAGAATGAATTTGCATTAGAAAAACTTTCAAAATAAAGTCCTGCACCATCAAGAGTATCAATAACAGATTTTTTTACATCAGAAAGAGTAAAACTGTCACGCTCAAATGAAAATGCTTTAATTTTCAATTCAGTTACACCTCGCAATTAGTATAAATACCACTTAGGGTCGTCTTTATATGGATTTTTTGATTTATCACTGTAATAAGAAGATGGATATTTTACAGGCGTTTCTTTCTTCTTTGCAAGAGAAACATCAACCTCTTCACTTTCGCCGTCTCGTACCATTCTTGCTATAACAATAAGCCTTGCATCGTTGAATTCATAAGTACAAGTGCAAAGAGTTATAAGTTTGTCAGTAGGGAGAATGTCAACGCCCGTATCGTAGAGCTTTCGTTTATCTACTTCAACTAAATATTCCTCGAAACAGGTGTCTGAGCATTGGTTAAAGGTGAAGTCGAAGAAATATCCGTTATCGCCTTTAACGTGCCCGTTTGTAATTATAACAGCATAAATTTTCCACTTGTGTTTTTCGTAAAGTGTGTTGAATTCTATAACTGGATGTTTTTTGAAATAATCAATGGATTTGTAATGCTTCAATGAAGCAAAACGGGAGCCATCGTTCATATTGTGACCATATATAAGAATGTTTCTGTCAAGTGGATTAAGGTTTGCTATATAAGTAGCGTAAATTTCACCGTAGCTTGTGTATTTGCCGTGGAAGTCGTGATTCAAGTAATATTTGTTGTTGTCTGCTTGTACCACGGGAGTGTCTATATTAGTTCCGTCAATTTTAATGTAGCCCACTGTGTCAGGGTTTTCAGCATAATATAATGCATATTCGTGATTGAAGCCGACAGGGAATACAATATCTAAAAGATGTGGGTATTTCTCATAAAGATAAGCCCACGCTTCTTCTTCTGTCATATTAGAAAGCTCTTTTGTTACTTCGTTAGGTATAACGAATTCCTCGCCCTTTTTTTCTTGATCGTGAGCAAGGTAGCTTTCAAACCCGCGTTTTCCTAAAAAGAAGGCAGAAACTAAAACTGCGAAGGCAGAAACAAGAGAAACTATCTGTCGTAGTTTTCTTAAAGCGAATTTTCTTCGCACTTTTTTCTTGATTTCTTCTTTTTTAGGATTATATGCGCGGATAACTGTTTCTTCAACCTTTTCAAAGTGAACTAAGTTTTCTGAAACTGTAGCTTTGTTATTATCCTTCATAATTCCTCATTCCCTAAAAAATTAAGTACTGTTTTTACCGCAGTAAACCTATTTTTATAACGAACATCGTCAGAAAAATTATTTTCAAGTTTTATTACATCGGTTTTGCCGTTATGGGTTATTGAAATGAATATAAGTCCTACTTTTTTGTTGGTGTTGTCGGAGTTAGGACCAGCAATACCAGTAATACCGACACCGACAGAAGTTTTCATAAGTTTTGCTATACCCTGAGACATTTCTCTTGCGGTTTCTTCGCTTACAGCACCAAAAGCTTTAAGAGTTTCTTCTTTAACGCCCAAAACGTTCATTTTTATATCGTTACTGTAAGAGCAAACGCCACCCATAAAAATTTCTGAAGCACCGCTTATTTCGGTGATGATTTTACTGAGCCACCCACCTGTGCACGATTCTGCCGTGCTTAAGGTGAGTTTTTCATTTTTGAATCTTTCAACAACTCTTTCGCCGAGAGCGATTAATTCATTTTCAACCATTCTGAACACCGTCTGAATTTATAAAAATTTTCTTTATGCCGTTAACAGCTTCTTCGCAGAGAGCATCAATATCTAATGGTTCTTCTGCTTTTTCTATATCGGCTAAAATCGGTTTTGTTTTAGGATGCTTAGGTGTGAATACTGTGCAGCAATCCTCATAAGGCTGAATTGAAATTTCAAATGTATTAATTTGCCTTGAAATTCTTATAATTTCCTCCTTATCCATACCAATAACAGGACGGAATACAGGGAGTGATGAAACAGCGTCAGTACAACCTAATGCAAGCATAGTCTGACTTGCAACCTGTGCTACGCTTTCACCAGTAATAAGAGCGTGACAGTCAATTTTTTCTGCCAACATATTTGCAATTCGCATCATAAAGCGACGCATAATAAGTGTAAAACAATCTTCAGGGCATTTCTCTTTGATTTCTTCCTGAATGTGTGTGAAAGGAACTGTGTAAAGAGAAATTCTGCCACTGTAAAGAGCAACCTTTGAAAGAAGCTCGTGAACCTTTTGTTCAGCTCTTTCTGAAGTGTATGGTGGCGAAGCAAAGTGAATTGCAGAAAGGTCAATACCACGTTTTGCCATCATATAACCTGCAACAGGGCTATCAATACCTCCAGAAATAAGAAGTAAGCCTTTACCAGATGTGCCAACTGGCATACCGCCTGCACCTTTTGTCTGATTACCTCTTATGTAAGCATCTTCACGGATTTCAACTGTTACTGTAATTTCGGGATTATGAACATCAACAGTAAGGTGAGGGAAAGTGTCTAAAAGTCTTTCACCAAGTTTTGCTGAAATTTCAGGAGAAGTGAGTGGGAATTTTTTATCTGCCCTTTTTGCTTCAACTTTAAAGGTTGTAACTTCTTCTAACTGGTCTTTTAAATAAATTGGAGCTAAATCCAATATTTTATCAATATCTTTTTCAGTTACCGCAGCACGTGAAAAACCTGCAATACCGAAAACGTGAGAAATTTCATAACAAACTGCTTCAAAATCAATATCATCATCAATAGGAGTAATAGTTATTGTTGATTGTGATTTTTTAAACTGAAAGTTGCCATATTTTTTAATACGCCAACGGATATTTTTTACTAAAACATCTTCAAATGTAGAACGATTAAGTCCTTTTAAAGCTAATTCGCCATCTTTTATAAGAATAATCTCTTTCATAATTATCTGTAATTATCCTTTTCCGTACTTATTATTAATTTCTTTTATTGCTTCAATAAGAAGAGAGACTTCTTCTTTTGTGTTATATCTTGAAAAACTGATTCTTACAGCAGAATCAATTATTTTACTGTCTAACCCCATAGCAGTTAAGACTGGGCTTCTGTGGCCCATCTTACAAGCAGAGCCTGCAGAAATCTGAATGTTTCTTTCGCTCATAAAGTTTACTATTGGCTGACTTGGTAGTCCGAGAATTGAAATATTGAGAATATAAGGAATAGAATCCTCAGGGGAGTTGATTTTTACACTCTTTAAATCTTTTATGTTTTCAACTAAATAGTTTTTTAATTCTGTAACTTTTTCAGCGTTTGCTTTTATATCTTTTGCTTCTTCTGCTGCAACGCCGAAGCCCATAATAGCAGGTGTGCCTTGTGTACCAGCAAAAATGTTGCTTTCCTGTTCGCCACCGAGCATATATGGTTTAATGATATTTTTTGCTTTAAGATAAATTCCACCAACGCCTTTAGGGCCGTGAATTTTATGAGCGCTTATGGTAATAATATCTGCACCAAGAGTATTTGGCGAAAGCGGTATTTTACCGAAAGCCTGAACACAGTCAGAATGAATTAAAGCGGGAGCTTTTGCTCTTTTGACTGCAGAACGGATTTTTGAAACAGGCATTATAGAACCTACTTCATTATTTACTGACATCATAGAAACTAAAATCGTTTTATCATTGATTGCAGAAAATAATTCATCCTCGTTTATATTGCCGTTTTTGTCTGGCTTAAGTCTTATAACCTCAACGCCGTTTTGTTCGAGTCTTTTAACAGGCTCTAATACACTCGGATGCTCAATAGAGGTAGTAACAATTCTGTTGCCGAGTCTTTTTTGTTTTTCGAAAGCACCAAAAATTGCTGTGTTGTTAGCACCTGTGCCAGAAGATGTAAAAAAGAAATTTTCTTGTGGGCAACCTAAAAGAGTCGAGACTTGCTTTCTGGCTTTATTAAGTGCATTGTTTGACTCAGTACCTAAAGAGTGAAGAGAAGATGGATTACCCCAACATTCTCTTAAAGAAAAGTTAATAGCATCAATAACATTTTCAGTAGGCTTTGTAGTAGCACTATTATCAAAATAAGCCAAAGAGCATACACCTCCATTTAACCAATAAATTATACTATATAAAAGAGAATTTGTAAATGCTTTTAATGAAGTTTCCTTATGAAAATAATGAATAAATCTTTAAATTTTTGGAAAAAATAAATTTCGGGTGATAAATATGAAAAAAAGCAGAAGAAAGTCAATAAGAATAACGTCATTTTTAGTGGCAATAATGGTGTGCCTTGTAACGCTCTCAGCGGTAAGTACTGTAAATTATGTTAAAAGCAGCAGACTTTTAAAAGCATCAAGAGAAAGAGCGTTAACAGAGCTTGGTACACAGCTTGACACTATAAGCGTGAATTTAGATAAATGCTTATACGCTTCAACCTCGCCTATGATAGCAGGTATTTCTACTGAGGTGTGGCGTGCTTCAACTGCTGCAAAAACAAATCTTTCAGAAATTACAGATGGTGAAGCAGAGCTTTCAAGTATATATAAATTTCTCTCTCAGGTCGGAGAATATACAATGACACTTAATGAAAAAAGTGCTAAGGGCGAAAAGATTTCAAAAGAAGAAACAGAAAATTTGAAAAAGCTTTCTGAATTTGCAGAAAAATTAAGTGGGGAAGTTAACTATCTGATAAGCGAAGAGCAGAATGGCGATTTGAGTTTTGAATACGTAAAATCAACACTCGCAGAAGATACTGAAAATACGAAGCTCTATTTAGGTCAGGAGCTTGACGATGCTACGCAAACTATGCAGGATTATCCGACACTTATTTACGATGGTCCGTTTTCTGATAACATTGATACAAAAAAATCTGCTTTAATAGAAAATCTGCCAGAAATTTCTAAAGAAGAAGCACTTAAAAAAGCGGCAACTTTTCTTAATATAAACGAAGCAGAGCTTTATTTTCTTAGTGAAAGCAAGGGTAATCCTGATTGTTATAATTTTTATAATACAGATTTGACAATTTCTGTAACTAAAAAGGGCGGAATAGTAACTTATATGCTTTATTCACGCTTTGCAGATGAAAGTACTTTAACACACGAAGAAGCAATAGAAAAAGCAAAATTTTTCCTTA
>JAZNCY010000083.1:0-2743 GCA_045587825.1 Acutalibacteraceae bacterium | reverse complement strand
TTTTGTGAATACGTCTTCAACAGGCATAAGGAAATCAAGGTCAGCTTTACGGTCTGGAGTTGGAATGTAGCTATCTACAGCATCCATGAGTTCAAGGATTGGAGCATAAACATCAAGTGAAAGGTCTTCAGCAGCGATAAGAGCTTGGTGAGCTGAACCTTTGATGATTGGAGTATCATCGCCTGGGAATTCATACTCTGAAAGTGTTTCACGAACTTCCATTTCAACGAGTTCAAGAAGTTCTGGGTCGTCAACGAGGTCACATTTGTTAAGGAATACAACAATGTAAGGAACGCCAACCTGACGAGCAAGAAGAAGGTGTTCTTTTGTCTGAGCCATAGGACCGTCTGTTGCAGCGATAACGAGGATAGCACCGTCCATCTGAGCAGCACCTGTGATCATGTTTTTGATATAGTCAGCATGGCCAGGGCAGTCAACGTGAGCATAGTGACGAGCATCTGTTTCATATTCAACGTGAGCTGTGTTAATTGTGATACCACGTTCTCTTTCTTCTGGAGCCTTATCGATGTTTGCATAATCTTCGAATTGTGCATAACCTTTAAGTGAAAGAGTTTTTGTGATAGCAGCTGTAAGAGTTGTCTTACCGTGGTCAACGTGACCGATTGTACCAATGTTAATATGTGGCTTAGTTCTTTCGAATTTCTGTTTAGCCATTGTAATTTCCTCCTTTGTGTAACGCAATTTTTTGCACGTTACTATAATAACAAAAAATTATTAATAATTCAATAGTTTTTTGAAAGATTATTTTGAACGTTCGTCCATAATCTTTTCTGCAATATTTCTTGGAACTGCAGCGTAGTGGCTTGGTTCCATTACATATTGACCACGACCCTGTGTTTTTGAACGAAGGTCTGTAGCATAACCGAACATTTCTGAAAGTGGAACGTGAGCAATAAGTTCTGCTGCACCGTTTCTGTCTTCCTGACCTTGTGGAAGGCCACGACGAGATGTAAGGTCACCAAGAACGTCACCGATGTATTCACTTGGAACAACAACTGTAACTTTCATGATTGGCTCCATAAGAACTGGAGATGCCTTTGCCATAGCTTCTTTGAAAGCCATAGAACCAGCAGTTTTGAAGGCCATTTCTGATGAGTCAACCTCGTGGTATGAACCATCATAAAGTGTAACCTTAACGTCAACAACGTTGTAACCAGCAAGAACACCAGAAAGCATTGCGCCTTTGATACCAGCTTCTGCAGGGCCGATGAATTCCTTAGGAATAGCACCACCAACGATGTTGTTAACAAACTCGTAACCTTTTTGTTCATTAGGTTCGATTTTAATTTTAACGTGACCGTATTGACCGTGACCACCAGACTGACGAGCAAATTTAGTGTCAGCATTAGCTTCAGCAGTGATTGTTTCTCTGTAAGCAACCTGAGGTTTACCTACGTTAGCTTCAACTCTGAATTCACGAAGCAATCTGTCAACGATAATTTCAAGGTGAAGTTCACCCATACCAGCGATGATAGTTTGACCTGTTTCACCGTCAGTATAGCATTTGAATGTTGGGTCTTCTTCTGCAAGTTTTGCAAGAGCAATACCCATTTTTTCTTGACCAGCCTTAGTTTTTGGCTCAATAGCAACACGAATAACTGGTTCTGGGAATTCCATAGATTCGAGAATAACTGGGTGAGCTTTATCGCAAAGTGTATCACCAGTAGTTGTTCTCTTAACACCAACAGCAGCAGCAATATCACCTGCATAGCAGCAGTCAATATCTTTTCTGTCGTTAGCGTGCATCTGAAGAATACGACCAATTCTTTCGTTGTCGTCTTTTACTGAGTTATAAACTGTAGAACCTGTTTCGATTTTACCTGAGTAAACTCTGAAGAAGCAAAGTTTACCAACAAATGGGTCAGTCGCAATCTTAAATGCAAGAGCAGCGAATGGCTCTGAATCTGAAGAATGACGAACTTCTTCTGCTTCTGTGTCAGGGTTAACACCTTTGATAGCTTCAACGTCTGTTGGAGCTGGCATATAATCGATAACAGCGTCAAGTAATTTTTGAACACCTTTGTTCTTGTATGAAGTACCGCAAACAACAGGAACCATGTTGTTAGCGATTGTTGCTTTTCTGATGCATGTTTTAATTTCTTCTACTGTGAGTTCTTCACCAGCAAAGAATTTTTCCATTAAGTCATCATCTTGTTCAGCAACGTGCTCAATAAGTTCTTCACGATACTTCTGAGCGAGTTCTTTCATATCTTCAGGGATTTCTTCAACACGAATGTCTTTACCGAGGTCATCGTAGTAAACAACAGCGTTCATTTCTACGAGGTCGATAATTCCCTTGAAGTCTGACTCAGAACCGATTGGAAGCTGAATCGGAACAGCATTACATTTAAGACGGTCTTTCATCATCTGGAGTACGTTGTAGAAGTCTGCACCCATAATGTCCATCTTGTTAACATAAACCATTCTTGGAACTTTATATTTATCAGCTTGTCTCCAAACAGTTTCAGACTGTGGTTCAACACCACCCTTAGCACAGAGAACTGTAACAGAACCGTCGAGAACTCTTAATGAACGCTCAACTTCAACTGTAAAGTCAACGTGGCCTGGGGTGTCAATGATATTGATTCTGTGTTTGTTCCAGAAGCAAGTTGTAGCTGCAGAAGTAATTGTAATACCTCTTTCCTGCTCTTGCTCCATCCAGTCCATTGTAGCGGAACCATCATGAGTTTCACCTAACTTGTGGTTAACACCTGTGTAGTAA
>JAZNCY010000082.1:0-2371 GCA_045587825.1 Acutalibacteraceae bacterium | reverse complement strand
GTTTAGTGTTTTATGGATGGGGAGAACCTAAATATTTAATTTTAATCGTATCCTCAATTTTAATCGGTTATGTATCCGGTTTACTAATTGAGGCTACAAATGAAAAATCTAAAAAACGGGCATTTATGATTATAAATGTTGCAATTAATATATGCTTTTTAGGTTTCTTCAAGTATTCAAATTTTTTTATAGAGAATTTAAATGTTGTAACAGGTCTTTCTGTAAAATTATTAAATATTGCACTTCCTATAGGTATCAGTTTTTACACTTTCCAGATTTTAAGCTATGCAGTAGACGTTTATCGTGGCACTACAAAAGCACAGAAAAATATAATAAATCTTGCAACCTATATTACAATGTTTCCTCAGCTTATTGCGGGTCCTATTGTAAGATATACCGATGTTGTACACTCTTTAGATGAAAGAACTTTGAGCTTTGAAAAAATAAACTGCGGGGTAAGACGATTTATTATAGGTCTTTCGAAAAAAGTTCTTCTTGCAAATGCTTTAGGTGAGCTTTGTGTTACGTTTAAAGCGTCAGACGATAAATCCTTATTATTTTATTGGTTATATGCTATTGCATTCTGCTTACAAGTTTATTTTGATTTCTCAGGCTATTCTGATATGGCAATAGGTCTTGGTAAAATTTTAGGCTTTGAATTTATGGAGAACTTTAATTTCCCATTCATTTCAAAAAGCATTGCAGAATTCTGGAGAAGATGGCATATTTCTTTAGGTTCGTGGTTCAGAGATTACGTCTATATACCACTCGGTGGCAATAGGGTAAAAAGCACCAAATGGTTTTTTAATATTCTTGTTGTGTGGTTTTTAACAGGCTTCTGGCACGGTGCTGCTTGGAATTTTATTGTATGGGGATTGTACTTTGTTATATTCCTCCTGTTTGAAAAAACACCAGTAGGTAAATTTATTACTAAAACGCACGTGCTGAACAGAATTTATACATTGTTCTTTATAATTATAAGCTTTGTTATTTTTGATGCTGTAAATATGAGCGAAGCATTTAATTATATAAAGGCAATGTTGGGTGCTTCTGGTGTACCACTTGTATCAACTGAATTCATTTATTATCTTAAAGAATATGCAGTAATTCTTGTTTTAAGTGTAGTTGGTGCTACGCCACTTGTAAAAAAAGTTGCAACAAGATTAACCGAAATAAAAGGTGTTAAAGCTGTAGTTGGCATTTTAGAACCAATTATTCTTATTGCTTTACTTGTTTTAGTAACTGCATATTTAGTTGACGGCTCTTTTAATCCGTTCTTATATTTCAGATTTTAAGGTGACGGCAGTATGAAGAAATTTTTAAATATAGTCACAAGTGTATTTGTGTTAGGCTTTATATTGGCACTTTCTGTTTTTGCCTGGGTTAAACCAGCAGATGATATTTCTGATACTGAAAGGCGAGAACTTGCAAAATTTCCAGAAATGAGTTTCAATACTCTCATTTCTGGTAGTTTTATGAAGAATTTTGAAAATTACACTCTTGACCAGTTTCCGTTAAGAGAGTTTTTCAGAACCATAAAAGCACAAAGTGAATTAGGTGTTTTTAATAAGTTATCAAATAATAATATCATTGAAAAAGATGGCTATATAACAAAAATTGAATATCCTTTGAATGAACAATCCATTGAAAATGCTGGTAAGAAATTCAATTTTGTTTACGATAAATATTTGAATGGTACAAATACAAATGTCTATTTTTCAATTATTCCAGATAAAAACTATTATCTTATAGGTGAAGATGAAAATTATCTTTCTCTTGATTATGAAAAGTTAGTAACCAGTATAACAGAGAAAACAAGTTATATGAAATATATTGATATTTTCCCTGAACTCACAATAGACAGTTACTATAAAACAGATAGCCATTGGCGACAAGAGAAAATCCTGCCAGTTGCTAAAAAAATAGCAGGGGAAATGGGTGTTACACTTAATTCTTCTTATAAAGAAGATTATTTCGAGAAAGAAGTTTATGGTGTCTATTATGGTCAATATGCTATAAAAAATTTATCTGGTGATATGCTTAGGATTTTATATAATGAGCATACTCAAAGTGCAAATGTAATTGATTATCAGAATCAAAAACAAATTCCAGTCTATCTATTATCGAAAGGTGCTTCACGAGATTTTTATGAAGCATATTTAGGTGGTCCGCTTTCTCTTGTTACTATAGAGAATGAAAATGCAACTACTAATAAAGAACTCATTATGTTTCGTGATTCTTATGGTAGCAGTTTGGCTCCGCTATTTATTGAAGGCTATAAGAAAATTACACTTATTGATATCCGTTATATGCATCCTAATATGATAGAAAATTTTGTTGAATTCAATAATCAGGATGTTTTATTTATTTA